>CAIOCH010000094.1 GCA_903856525.1 uncultured bacterium
CGACGCATCCTCGTAGCGATGAACGACCTCAAACTTTCGCCCGGCCGCAAGCAGATCAAGTGCGCGAAGATCTGCGGCGACACCAGCGGCAACTACCACCCGCACGGCGAGAGCGTCATCTATCCGACGCTCGTGAACATGGGCCAGGACTGGAAGGCCCGCTACATGTTCGTCGACAAGCAGGGCAACTTCGGCTCCATCGAGGGTGATCCGCCGGCGGCGATGCGCTACACCGAGGCGCGCATGACCCACGCCGCCATGGCGATGATGGAGGACCTCGACAAGGAGACCGTCGACTTCAAGCCCAACTACGACGAGCGCCTCATGGAGCCGTGCGTGCTCCCGGGCAAGTTCCCCAACCTGCTGGTGAACGGCTCGTCGGGCATCGCCGTGGGCATGTCGAGCACGATGCCGCCGCACAACCTGCGCGAGATCTGCGGCGCGATCGTGGCCACGATCGACGACCCGCTGATCGGCGTCGAGCGCCTGATGGAGTTCGTGCCCGGCCCCGACTTCCCCACGGGCGGCACCATCATGGGTCGCCGCGGCATCATGGAGGCGTACGCCACCGGCCGCGGCCGCATCGTGGTGCGCGGCAAGGTGCGCCACGAGAAGGTGGGCGGCCGCGATGCGATCATCATCGACGAGATCCCCTACCAGGTGTCGCAGTCGGCGCTCATCGAGAAGATCGTCGAGGCCTCGCGCGAGGACCGCATCCCCGATGTCTCCGACGTGCGCAACCACTCGGGTCGCGATGCGCGCACGCGCATCCAGATCATCCTCAAGAAGGGCGCCGACCCCGCGATCGTGGAGAAGCAGCTCTACGAGTTCACGCCGCTGCAGACCTCGTACTCGATCCAGAACATCGCGCTGGTCAACCACCAGCCGCGCACGCTGTCGCTGCGGCAGCTCATCCAGTGCTACATCGACCACCGCTGCGACGTCATCCGCCGGCGCTGCGAGTTCGAGCTGCGGCAGGCGCGCCAGGCGGCGCACAAGCTCGAGGGCCTCATCTACGCGGTGTGCGACATCGACGAGGTCATCCGCCTCATCCGCACCAGCCGCACCCGCGAGGAGGCGATCGAGCGGCTCATGGAGCGCGCGTTCCGCATTCCCGCGAGCTACCCGCGCATCGACATCGTGCCCGCGCGCCTCGTGAGCCGGGCCGAGGAGCTCTTCGCGGCCGGCGACGGCGGCGTGCGGCTCACGCGCGTGCAGGCCGAGGCCATCGGCGCGCTGCGGCTCATCCAGCTCGTCGGGCTCGAGATCGAGAAGCTCGCGGGCGAGCTCTCGGCCCTGCTCGCCAAGATCGACGAGCTCGAGGCCATCCTCGCCGACGGCGCCCGCATCCTCGCCATCGTGCGCGCCGACACGCTCTCCCTCGTCGACCGCTTCGGCGACGAGCGCCTCACCACCATCGAGGGCAACGAGGCCGAGGACTTCGAGCTGGGCGAACTGGTGCCCCAGCACGTGTGCGTGGTGACCGTGAGCCGTGCAGGCTATGTCAAGCGCCTGCCGCTCGACACCTACCGCACCCAGGGGCGCGGCGGCAAGGGCATCAAGGGCGCCGAGCAGCGCGACGACGACTACACCGAGCATGTGATGGTGTGCGGCTCGCACGACGACCTCCTGTGCTTCACCGACACGGGCCGCGTGTTCCGCATCAAGGTGTGGCAGATCCCCGAGATGGCCCGCACCGCCAAGGGCCGCGCCATCGTCAACCTGCTCGAGCTCCGCGAGGGCGAGAAGGTCAAGACCTTCCTGCCCATCGAGGACTTCGAGAAGAAGGAGGACTACCTCGTCTTCGCCACCCAGAAGGGCCGCGTGAAGCGCACGAGCCTCAAGGACTACCGCAACGTCAACCGCGGCGGCATCATCGCCATCGCGCTCAACGATGGCGACAACCTCGTCGGCGTGATCTCGACTTCCGGCACCGACCACGTGCTGCTGGCGACCAAGGAGGGCATGGCGATCCGCTTCGACGAGGACGACGCCCGCGTCATGGGCCGCGACACCGCGGGCGTGAAGGGCATCGAGCTCGCCGAGAGCGACGAGGTCGTGGGCATCGTCCGCTGCGACGACGTGCGCGCACTGCTCACCGTCACCTCGAACGGCTTCGGCAAGCGCACGGCGTTCGGCGAGTACCTCGTGCAGAGCGAGGACGGCTCGACCCGCGCCCAGTCGCGCGGCGGCAAGGGCCGCATCGACATCCAGACCACCGACAAGAACGGCTTCGTGGTGGCGGTGCTGCCCATCGCCGCGGGCGACTCGGTGGTGGTGGTGTCGTCGAGCGGCATGCTCGTGCGCACGCCGGCCGCGGAGATCCGCGAGATCGGCCGCAACACGCAGGGCGTGCGCGTGGTGCGACTGAAGGACGGCGACGCCGTGGTGGGCGTCGCGAGCGCTCCGAGGGAGGACGAGGTTCCGGGCGCTGACGTCCCCGTGAGTGAAACGCCCGGGAACGAAATGCCCGGGAACGAAATGCCCGGGAGCGAAATGCCCGTGAGCGAGACCCCCACTCCCGGCTCCTCCGCGGGAACGGAAGCGGAGCCCTGACGCGTGTTCCGCGTGCGCCGCACCACGCATGAGCCCCGCATCGAGCTCGCTCCGCTCATCGATGTGATGCTGTTCCTCCTCACCTTCTTCATCTACCAGGTGATGGTGACGGAGCGCGTGGACCTCGTGCCCATGGAACTGCGCACCTACCGCTCGGGGACCGCCGCCAAGCCCGCGGCGGCGGCGACCATCTCCATCGACCTCGATGGCGTGCTCTACCTCGACCGCGTGCCCGTGGCGCTCGATGAACTGGTCTCGCGCCTCGAGCCGATGCGTGAGACCGCGCCCGACCTCGTCGTCTACCTGGCGCTCGCCGACGGATCCTCGAGGATCGATCGATCCAACCTCCTCCTCGAGATCTGGGATCGCCTGCAGCCGGCCAAGTTCAACGTCAGCATCGTCGGACGCCGAAACAGCGGGCCTGAGATCCGCCCGTCCGCCGGCGATGCGTCCCCCGCCGCTCCCGCACCTCCCGCGGCGCCCTGAGGCCTCGGTCCGCGCATGATCCCCTGGATCCACCGCCATCTCCCCATCCTGCTGGCAGCGCTGCTGTCGCTGCTGGTGCATGCGCTGGTGCTGTTCCCCGCGATCGAGGTGCTGCTGTCGGGGCCGCGGAACGGAGCGCTCGACCGTGCCTCGCTGGGGCTCGCCAATCCCGGTCTTCGCGGCGTGACGCGAGACTCCGAGGCCGACAGCAAGCGCGAGAAGCTCGACGAGCGCACGCGTCAGGCGCAGCGCAAGCTCAACATCCGCCGCATCCAGCAGGAGGAGCGGCAGAAGCCCCCGGAGAAGGATCCGGCTGAGCGCGAGCCCGACCAGCCGCAGGATGATCCGATCGACGACGAGAAGATCGAACTCGGCATCGACGAGTCCGAGGCGACCACCATGAACTGGATCGGATACGCCGAGTACGAGAAGCATCTCGCGGCGCTGTCGGAGGTGGAGCAGGCGGCACTGCGCGTGCAGTCTTCGAGCGGCTCGGGCGGGACGGCGTCACCCACCCTGCCGCCGGCGCCCCCGTCGGTCTCGGTCGCGATGTCGCCGAACCCGAGCGAGGACGGCACACCCGCATCCGGCGGCGATGGCGAGCTCGAGCCGGACACCACGTTGGCCACCGAGCGCTCGGCCAACCCGAGCACCCCTGCCCCGGCCACCGCGCGCACCGAGCCGGCTCCGCCCGACGCTGAGTCGGGCGCAGATCGGGAGCGTGCCCGCCCCGAGCCGCCTTCGCAACAGCAGCCGAAGGCGGACACGCCGTCGAACCCCGACACCCGGCCCGCCGAGGCGGTGCCCGAGGACCAGGCGACCCCAGAAGGTCCGCAGGGCGCCGATGCCAGCGATCCGGCCAGCGCCGCCAGCGGTGGTCGCGAGCAGTTCATTCCCAGCACGATCGCCCGCTCCGACACCGATGCGCCCTCGATCCCCGACGCGCTCGTTCGTCCTGATGAGCGGCCCGATCCGTCGTTGCTCCAGCCTGAGAAGTTCCTGAACCCCAGCAGAAGCGGTGCCTCGGAGGCACTGCCGCCCCGCGAGAACGCCGACACCGAGTCCACGTCGCCCATTCCTCCCACCGAGATCGAGCGGAGCGAGCGCGAACCGACCGTGCGCACCGACATTCCCGAGGAGCGCGCGGGCGCGGAGAACCGTGCCCGCGGCGAGAGCGACGATCGCGGTAGCCAGGCCAACGACCGCGGCGCAGGCGCGCGCGGCACCGAGGTGGTGCAGGGCGCGAATGCTCCGCCGTCCGCTCCGTCGCCCGCAGGGGCGCCGGGCGACACCCGCGCCGATCAGGGCGCCCTCTCGACGCGGGAGAGCGACGCCAGTGCGATCATCGACGTGCCCATGGCCGACTGGCGCAATGGCAAGCCGCTCGCCCGCAAGGGCATCATGCTGCAGACTTTCCGCCCGCGCTTCAACGCGCTCAACATCATCGATGGCGTGCGGGTGAACCCCATCGTCGAGCTGGTCGTCGGCCGCGACGGCATCCCGCAGCATGTGGTCATCGCCCGCAGCAGCGGCAACCCGGGCGTGAACGACGCCATCCGCAGCTCCCTCTACAAGTGGCGCGCCAGCGGCAAGAAGATCAGCGAGCTCGCGCCAGGCCAGACGGTCACCATCCGCATCAAGCTCATCCTGCTCGCGGACTGAACCGCGCGACCGACCCGACCGCGTCGGTGACGCGAGTCGCTCGCGCCAGTTACGCGAGCCTCTCGCGCCACGCCTGGATGCGGTGGTAGTCGGTGAGGTCGTACTGGAGCGGAGTCACGGTGATGAAACGCTCGTTGAGCGCCTCGACGTCGGTGCCTTCCCTGGTGTGGAAGAACTCCATGCCGTTGCCGTTGGGCCAGTAGTACGGACGCCCATCGGGAGAGACGCGGCGCTCGTAGTTGTCGATGCCCGCGGCGGTGTTCATGGTCACGACCTTGATGCGCGGCATGGGCGCGTCCGCGGTGTGGGTGCGCGGAACATTGATGTTGATCACCGTATGCGGGTCGATGCGGTGGTGGAGCACCTGGTCGATGGCATGTCGCGCGATCTCGGCGGCGCGGCGCCAGTGCGGCACCCCGCCACCCATGTGCAGGCTCACGGCGATGGCGGGGACGCCGAGGAATGCGCTCTCGACCGCCGCGCCCACGGTGCCCGAGTAGATGACGTTGATGCCGACATTGGCCCCCGAGTTCATGCCCGAGATGACGACGTCGGGAAGCTGGCCATCACCGAAGAGGTCCGGCCAGATGCGGCGCAGCCCGAGCTTGACGCAGTCGGCGGGGCGCCCCTCGACGGCGTAGCCGCGCATGTGCGCGTTGGGAGAGACCTCCTCCACGAGCAGCGGGGTATGGAAGGTGATCCCGTGGCTGGTTGCGCTCTGCACGTCGGCGGGTGCGATGGTGACCACCTGCCCGAGGTCGCGGATGGCGCCGTGCAGCGCCTCGATGCCGGGTGCGTGGATGCCGTCGTCGTTGGTCAGAAGGATGCGCATGCGCTCCGCAGGGTACCTGTTCGGCGCGACGGCGCGGAGGCGCAGGTCGGATACGATGCGGGTCCAGCCTTTCCGGCCACGCCCCTTGGAGACGATCGGAACCATCCTCGGCATCATCAGCGCGCTGGCGATCCTGATCTCGCTGGTGGTGATCGCGCGGATCTGGCAAGCGCAACGCAGCATCCCGCGCGTGCGCGATGGCGACGCGCTTCCGCCGGCGCCGGGCCTGCTGTCGATCGTCATACCCGCGCACAACGAGGCGCGCGTGATCGAGGAGAGCGTGCGTGGCCTGCGCGCCCAGTCTCGCCGCAACTTCGAGGTGATCTACGTCCTCGACCGCTGCACCGACCGCACCCGTGAACTACTGGTGTCGGCGGCGGAGGGCGACCCGCGCATCCGCTACATCGAGAACGGCTCCTGCCCGGCCGACTGGGCGGGAAAGTGCAACGCCTGCCGCGTGGGCGCCGAGCAGGCCGCGGGCGAGTGGCTG
The DNA here is from genome assembly GCA_903856525.1 of uncultured bacterium. Taxonomy (GTDB): domain Bacteria; phylum Planctomycetota; class Phycisphaerae; order Phycisphaerales; family SM1A02; genus QWPT01. The sequence goes on from CAIOCH010000094.1 coordinate 6,027, forward strand.
CTCTTCACCGACGCCGACTGCCGCTTCGCACCGGAGATGATCGATGCCATGCTGGCGATCGCCCAGGCCCGCGGCACGGCGCTCCTCTCCGCCATCGGACGACTGACCTTCACGCACTGGTTCGAGCAAGTGCTGCAGCCCGTGGCTTCGACGATCCTCATCCGCATCTTTCCCATCGACAAGGCCAATCGGGAGGAGCGGCGCTGGCCCTTCGCCAACGGGCAGTTCCTGCTGTTCCGCCGGGAGGACTACCTTTCGTTCGGAGGGCATGAGACGGTCAAGGACGCGCTGCTCGAGGACCTCGCGTTCGCCTGGCGGATGAACGCCAAGGGCTATCGCCTGGGCGTGGTCGACGCCACCCGCCGCATGGAGGTGGCGATGTACGACTCGGTGCGCGCCATGCGCTCCGGCTGGACGCGCATCTTCATCGAGAGCTGCGCCCGCCGCCCGACGCGCCTGCGCGTGGCGGCGGTCGAGGTCTTCGTGCTGTCGGTGCTCTTTCCGCTCGGGTCCCTCGCTGCGTTCGCGATCGGTGCGATGGGCGTCGCCCGTGGCGACGCGCACGCGGCCACCCTCACACTCCTCGGCGGATGTGGTTTCGTGACCATCTTCGCCGCGGTCGGCCTCATCCACCAGCGGCAGCGCGCTCCCCTCGTGGGCGTCCTCGCGCACCCCGCGGCCGCGGCCTACGTCGCCTGGTGGCTCCTCGACGGCGCACGCATGCTGGTGCACCGCGTGCCCATCCGCTGGGGCGGCAAGGAGTACATCCTCGAGCCCAACCTGCGCAACCGCGGACTGTTCGCCCGCCGCGGCTGACGCACCCCGCCGCGGCTGACGCGCCCCGCCGCCGCTGACGCACCCCGCCGCGGCGTTGCGCATCCCGCCGCCCTGCTACCCTTCGCCGCCCGATGTACGCCTCGCAACTGTCCAACCGCTACCTGACCTCGCGGATCATCCCGTTCATCGCGGTGGCGGCGGTCGGTCTGTGCGTGGCGCTCGTGATCATCGTGGTGAGCGTGATGAGCGGGTTCCTGGAGATGGTGAAGGTGTCGGGCAAGTCGCTCACCGGCGACGTGGTGGTGAGCCGGCCGATCACGGGCATCCCGGCCTACGCCGAGCTCATCCGCGAGATCGAGGCGCTGCCCGAGGCGGAGGCCGCGTCACCGGTCGTCGAGACCTTCGGCCTGCTGCGCATGCCCTATGGCAGCGGCGACGGCGGCAAGCAGGTGGAGATGGTCGAGGTGTGGGGCATCGAACCCGAGTCGCTCGACCGCGTGCTCGGCTACCGCAGCAAGCTCTACTGGAAGAAACCCGCGGAGTCGGAGCTCGCGGGCATCGCCGAGACCGATCCTAGGCGCGATCCCTTCTTCGACCGCGAGGCGGAGGGCATGGCACTGCGCGCGAAGGACGGCACCGACGGCGTCGTGCTCGGCATCGAGATCTCGCCCTTCAACCGCCGGCAGCGCGACGGCAGCTACCGCACCACCGATCCGCGCACGGGCGGGCAGAGCGCCGCGTACTTCATGGCCAACACCGAGGACGTGCTGCTCACGCTCGTGCCCGTGTCCGACAGCGGCTCGCTCTCGGGCGAGAAGAAGCGGCGCTTCTCCATCGTGAACGAGGTGCAGAGCGGCCTCTATGCCGTCGACGAGAGCCGCGTGTTCATGCCCCTCGCGGCGGCGCAGGAGATGCTGCTGCTCGATCCCCGCCCCGTGATGTCGCGCACGGAGTTCGATGAGAACGGACGCCCCAAGGAACTGGGAACGGGCCCCGCGCGCGCCACCACCATCGCAGTGCGCGCCAAGCCCGGTGTCGACCCCGACACGCTGCGCGACGCGGTGGAGCGGGCGTACGTCCGCTTCTACCAGCGGGTGACAGCGGATCCCGGGCAGCTGGTCGACCCCCCCTTCCCCGACAGCGTCGACATCTCCACCTGGGAGCAGCGGCTCGCCAACTTCATCGGTCCCGTGGAGAAGGAGCGCGAGCTCATGCGCACGCTCTTCTCGATCGTGTACGTGGTGTGCGCGGGGCTCGTGCTGGCGATCTTCTGGTCGATCGTGCAGGAGAAGACACGCGATATCGGCATCCTGCGCGCGGTGGGCGCGTCGCGCTCGGGCGTGCTGTGGATCTTCCTCCGCTACGGGCTGCTGATCGGCATCGTGGGCTCGATCGTGGGCGCGCTGCTCGCGTGGGCGGTGGTCGACAACATCAACGCCATCCACGACCTGCTGGGAACGCCCGCGCCGGCGTGGCTCCAGGTGCTCGCGTGGATCGGCGTCGCCGCATCGCTCGCGCTCGCGGTGATGGGCATGGTGCGAGCCTCGGCGCTGCAGGCGGTCGTGTGGGTGTTCATCACCCTCGGGCTCGCGGCGGTGGCGCTCGTCCTGCTGCAGCACCGCGGGTTCCTGGTGTGGGACCCGAGCGTCTACTACTTCAGCCGCATCCCGAGCTCGCTCGACATGAACACCGTGGTGACCACGATGATCGGCGGCGTGGTGTTCAGCGTCATCGGTGCGTCGATCCCCGCGGCACGCGCCGCCGACACCGACCCCGTCAAGAGCCTGCGATACGAGTGATCGATGCCGATGCTGCTCGAAGCCGAACATGTCCGCAAGACCTACCGCCTGGGGCGGCACGATGTGCCTGTGCTCAAGGGTGCGTCGATGGCGGTGGCGGAGGGCGAGTGGGTGTCGATCGTCGGCAGCTCCGGCAGCGGCAAGAGCACGCTGCTGCACCTGCTCGGCGGCCTCGACAGGCCCGACGCCGACTCGGGGCCGATCACCTTCGCGGGCGAGGACCTGCGGCGCTTCGGTGCCGCGCGGCAGAACCGCTACCGCAACCACGACATCGGCTTCGTGTTCCAGTTCTACCACCTGCTGCCCGAGCTCACGGTGCTCGAGAACGCCATGCTGCCGGCGTTGGTCGGGGTCTGGCTGCCGCAGTGGCTCCGCCGCAAGCACGAGCTGCGTGCACGCGCGACCGAACTGCTCGAGGTCTGCGGGCTCGGGCACCGCCTCGGCCACCGGCCGAGCGAACTGTCGGGCGGCGAGCGGCAGCGCGTGGCGATCGCGCGGGCGCTCATCAACCGACCCCGCGTGCTGCTCGCCGACGAGCCGACGGGCAACCTCGACATCCACACCGGTGGCGGCATCCTCGATCTGCTCGCCGAGCGCCATGCGGCGGGACTGACGATGGTGATGGTCACGCACGACGCCGCGGTCGCCGCGCGCGCGCAGCGGCAGGTGCGGATCGTCGACGGGTGCGTGGCGTGATCGGAGCGGTCGCCGCGTGGTTCGATCGGTCGCCGCTGCGGCGGCGACCTCTGGTGAGGATCAGGGCTCTCGACGGGGCGTTGTCGACGGTAGGAGTGCTCGAGAACATCTCACGATCTCCAAGGGAGTGCTCGCCGACAGCCTTCGATGTCCCTCGGGTGCCCGGCAGTCGTCCGGCGGCGGAGCCCGGCTCGCGGTTCACCGCGTTCCTCGAGGCGGTCGTGATCGACTGACGGAACCTGGCGGCGGAGTCGATGAACCCACGGATCCAGCGGATCAAGCGGATGGCGTGTGGATCGAGGAACCGCGAGTGCGACTGCGACGCGATCATCTTCCATCTCGCCGCGCTGGCTCTCCATGC
>CAIOCH010000095.1 GCA_903856525.1 uncultured bacterium
ACCGCGGGCTCGGGCAGCTCCTGCTCGGCGCCCTTGGTGATCTGCGCGTAGATGGCGCGCGCACGCTCGACGAGCCGCGCCGCATCGGCGCCAGGCGCGGGAATGGCGCGGAATCCGAAGGCATCGCGCCCCACGCGGTCGAGACCCGCGACGAGCGACTGCACCTGCGCCACCTGCTCGGGCGTGCCCGACACGAGGAGCGCCTGCATGGCGTCGACCGCCTCGATCGCGGGCGGCGTGAACGCCGTGCCGTCGCGCGGGTCGAGCACCTGCTTGGCCAGTTCGCGTGCCTGCACCACGATGGTGCTGGGGAGCACGTTGGCCACGGCCACCTGCCGCGTCTCGCGCTCGACGACGCGCGTGGCGTCGATCTGGTTCATGAGCTCGGTGAAGCGCTGGATCGACTGGGCGCTGCCCACGAGCACCAGTTCGCGGCTGGCGGCGTCGAACTCGATGCGCAGGCTGCGCGCGGCGTCGGCCGCGGGCGTCTGCTGCTCGTACAGCGCGCGGGCGCGCTCGAGCGTGGCCTCGGGGTTGCGGCCGGTCATGCGCATGAGCCGCACCTGGCGGTCGACGTTCGCGGGACGGTCGAGGGTCTCGACGATGGCGCGGATACCCGCGATGTCGGCGGAGTCGCCCCCCACCAGCACGGTGCGGCCATCGGGGCCGGCCACGAGCGTGACCTCGTCCTGCTGGCGCTTGGACAGCAGCGACTTGGCCGCCGCGAGGATCGCCTCGGGCGACGCGCTCTGCAGCTCGATCGCCGCGATGGCGCGGTCACCGCGCAGGCGGTCGCGCGTGGTCGCCGTCGCGCGCTGGTTGGCCGCGACCTTCTTCGGATCGAAGCCCTCCATCTCGGCGATGAAGCGGTCGGCGTCGTCGATCGAGCCGAGGTCGCCCACGACGGTCACGCGCTCCGCCTCGGGCAGCGCCACGATGGTGGGCTTCTTGTCGGCGGGGTAGCCCGCGAACAGCTGCTCGAGCCGCTGCTTGGCCACATCGGGCTTGACCTTCTCCACCGCGAAGGTCTTCATGCCGCGCCCACCCGACGCGGTGGGTGCAGCGCCATCGGCCACGGGCACATCGAGCAGGTCGATCGTCTGCCGCACCGCCTCGATCTTGGCCCGCGGGCCGCGCGCGATGATGGCGTTGGTGCGGTCGTCGGCGGCGAGCATGAGCCCCGCCACGCGGTTCTCCTCGATCTTCTGCCGCTTGCCGTCCTGGATCACGTACTCCACCACGCGCTCGCCCATGAGCGCCTGCAGGCTGCCGATGAGCACGCTCGCCTTGGTGAAGCGCACGGGCACGAGCTCGATCACGTTCTCGACATCCTGCCGGTCGAGCTCGTCGATGATGCGCTGCAGGCGGCGGATCTGCGCCGCCGTCTCCACGATGAGCACCGAGTTCTGCTGCTCCAGCGCCGTGACCGAGCCGTAGGTGGCCACGAGGTTCTTGAGCTGCTCCGCCACGGGCTTCGCCTGCGCGTTGAGCAGCGGCAGCACCACGGTCACGATCTCCTCGTCGCCCACGGTGGCGGGGACCTTGCCCACGAAGGTGGGCACGTTCTCGCGCTTCATGTCGTCGAGCTTCTGCAGGAACAGCCGCGTGCCCTCGTCGCGCAGCATCACGTTCTGCGTCTGGAGCAGCACGTTGAGCGTGCGCAGCGCCTCGTCGAGCGAGTAGTCCTTGGGGTAGATGTAGTCGACGGTGCCCTTGGGAACCTCGGTCTCGCGCACCACCGGCAGGCCCGTCACGCGGCTGAAGTAGTCGAGGATCTGGTCGTAGGTCTGGCCCTTGAAGTTGAAGCGGATGCGCACCGACTCGCGCGACGGCGGCGCGTTCTGCCCGGCGGGAGCCTGGCTCGGCTGCGCGCTGCTGCTCGGCGAGGCATCCTGCGAATGCATCGCCACCTCGGCCAACGCGGGCTGCGCGACCATGGCGGCTGCGATCAGGGGGGCGACGCCGTTCGCCGAGCGCTTGGAACGCTGCTTCATCCTTGACTCCATTTCCGAGCTCAGCGCTCGGTTGAGGCACCACTGCGCGCCGCGCGCACCCCATGCGGAACAGTCACCGCATCGAGGCCATCCTCGCGTCGCGTGTCCGCGTGGAAACGCAGACAACCAACCAATCATTCACTCATTAGTTTTAGTTCATCCGTCTTCGCTCATCGCCACCCGAAGGCGTTGACCTGATCCGCGCGCGTCACGCGGCGGGAACCGGAGACCGTTGGGTGAGATTCGTCCCGACCTGGATGCGGCAGACCCCGGAGGGACTGTCGAACACAGCGGAGCCATCATACTCCGCTCGACGGAAGACGAGTTCACCGACGGGGGATCCGGGCTGCAACGCAAGCGTTGCGCCCGAAGGGAGATGCCTCAACCAGACTTCCGCGCCGCCGGGGCCATCGACCACGCCCGTGACCTGCCACTCGCCGTAGGGAAATCCGGGGTCTGCGACAGGCACCGCCGGAGGCGCGGCCGGGGTGTCGGGCTGCGTGGGCGGCGTCGGCGCGGCGGTCGTTCCCGCGCCCGCCACCACGGCTGCTGGCGGTGCGGGCGGCGGCGGAATGCGGAACGGGTTGGACGCGAAGAGCGCCGCGTATCGATCAGCCGCTGCAAGTCGCGCCGGGTCAGCGACCAGCGCACGACTGGCAGCGCGACCTGGCATGAACGGCGTCGTCAGGCGCAGGGACAGGCGGATCTGCTGTCCATCGGCATTTGGATTGAGCCGAATCGACTCGATGCGCTTGAGCCATGGCTCGGCATCGACCCGAAAGATGAGGTTGTAAATCTTTGCCGCAGAACCTGTTGCAAGTACGGTTGCCTGGACTTCCGTGAAGTCGATCTGATCCCGAAGCTTGACAGCTTCGCGTCCTTTGAACTCCCTTTTGGCGGGTGTCTGACGACCGACCGATGTACCCGTGGTCACCGAGAAGTCATTCAGACCCAGCTCCTCGCACGCGCGGTTCAGGCGACGGCGAACTTCGCTGTCCACCGTCTCGAGCGATGGACCAAGCATCTGATCGGCCACGTCCTGCAGCTTGGCATCGAGTACCGGCCTGTCCTTCTGCCTGGCCACGGCGTCGGTGAGCACATTTCGATAGCGCTCGATGTTGGTGAGCATCGTCACGCGTTCGGCGGAGAACCGCTGCTCGCCCATGACGTAGCCCACGGACGCTCCGACCAGGACACCGAGGCCGATGGTGAGCGCGAACCAGTTCCGACGGGCGATGCGAAGCAGCTGCGCCGGCTGGATGCGGGAGGCCGCCAACTTCATGGCTTTGCCTCCCGCTTGGATGCACCGGAACCTGTGGCGCCCTTCGGCTCGAGGTCGGCCGTGCGCAGCGTGTAGGCGAACGGATACGGCAGCCGCCGTCCGCCGCGGGCATCAGCGCCGGTCGAGGCCACGGTGTAGCCCTTCTCCTTGACCAGGGTGTCGCGAAGTCCATCGGCGGTGGCGCGGTCCCTGGCCTCGCCGTCGAGCACGAAGCGCAGTTCGGGCGCCGCGGTCATCTTGCCGACGTCGGAGTAGCTGATCTCGGTGCCGTCGAGCTGCGCCGTGAGGCCGTCGAGCACCACGCTCGACGGATCGGGCGCGAATCGCCGCAGCGCGTCGAAGTGCGCCAGCCAGTCGGGGGCGAGATCGCGGTAGGCCTCGATGTGCTTGAGTCGGACTTCGTCGCGCCGGAACCCGACCCGCACCGGTTCCGCGTTGAGGGCCTTGGCGCGCAGGTCGTCATGGCGGGCCTCGAGGACCCGCCACGACTGGGCGCCCAGGGTCCAGCCACCAAGCGCGGCCACCAGCACCACGCCCGCAACCATGAGGGCGCGCTCGCGGGCGCGGGCGGCCACATCGATCTGCGGCGTGGGATGGAGGAGATCGACGGCGTGTCCTGCGCGCTCCACCGCGGCGTCGTCCTCGAGCAAGAGGCCCGCGAGGGGCAGGCAGCTGCCACACACCTGCTCGCGCAGGTCGGGCGAGGCGAAGGCCAGACGGGGATGCCCATCGAGCCGCACCGCGCTGGTCCCCGCGATGGCCGAGAGCTGGGAGGTGAGGATGCCCGCAAGGGCGCGATCGCAGGCGAGCACCACGCGATCGACGACCGCGGACCCCGCGGCCGCGGCCGGCGCGCTGCGGAGGGCGGCCATCAGCCTGCGGAACTCGACGACGACCGACGCAGCCCGCGCCTCGGGCGTGGCGCCTGCGATGGCGCCGCCGCGGGAGTGCACCAGCTCGCCATCGCGCACCAGCGTGCTCTCGACGGCGTCGCGGGTGACATCGAGCACAAGCGTGCTGCCCTGGGCCATGGTGTCGCTGGTGCGGACGAGTGCCAGCATGCCCAGCGCGCGCAGCGACACACGGGCGACGGGGCCACCGGCCCGGGCGCTCGCCTCATCGATGCGGGTACGGGTCGCGGCGGCGGCCACGATGCGGGTGACGCCCTCGCCGGCCGATGCGCGCTGGAAATCGCTGAGCGTCTCCATGCCCTCGACGCTGAAGTCGCGCACCAGCGCGATGCGCGCCATGCTGCGCAGCTCGGCCTCGTCGTCGGTGGGGAGCTCGATGCGGCCGACGAGCGCGTGATCGCGCGCGAGGGCCAGGATCGCGGGGGTGCCCGCCATGCCCATCGCGTCGCGCACGCTGGGGCGCTCCGCATCGGCCGTGAAGGACTCGTCGGCCACGCGCACGATGGTGATGCGCCCACCCGCCCGCTCGCAGGCGATCGCGCGGACCCAGGTTGGCCCGGCATCGATGGCGAGCCTGCGGGCCTCGCCCTTGCCGCGGCCGCGCGCACCACGCGCAGGGAGCGCCAAACCAAACAGCTTCCGCTGCGGCGCGGAAGACACGGTGGCGGGAGTTGAGGAAGCGGACTCGGGCATGCGGGCAATCAGCCTTCGGACCACCGTCACCGCGGACTTCGGGACGGAACTCAGGACGGCGCGGCAACCCGCGACGGGGCATCATCGGCACGCGCGGACCTTACAGGCCACGACCGGTGCCACGATCGGCACGACCTGGGATGTCGCGACCGCTCGGGCGCGCGCGCCCCCGCTCGGGAGGAGCGGACATTGTCGCGTCCGGCACGGGCAAGTCAAAGCGTGGCGCGCGGAATGTGCGGGACGGACGCGGCTGCGCACCGCCGAACGGTTCGTCCGTGGGCGCATCGTCGATGTCGGAGGTCGGATCCGTGTCGATGACTTCCCCGTCAGCAGCCGTGGACGCATCGGCGGCAGCCGTGGCCGCATCGGCGGCAGCCGTGGGAGCATCGGCCGTACCGGCTTCCGCTCCGTCGATGGTGGCGACGCTCCGTGCTACGAGCGCCCGCGCCGAGGAGAGCAGGGTGACATCGCGCAGGAATGCCAGGCGCGGCCGCTCGGCGGAGACATCGATGATGCAGTCGAAGGTGGCGGCGGAGCGTGGACCCGCCTCGGCGACGCGGTCGTCTCCCGCATCCTCGGCAGCCGCGATCCGTGCCTCGACGCGGCAACGCCAGATGGCGGAGCGGTGCGAGATGCGTCCGGCGACGGCGCCGTACTCCTCCGCGCCCAGCACGCGGCGCGTGAGCAGCCACGAGGTCCCCGTGCGCTCGTCCTCATCGAGGGTGCCACGGAGATCGACGATGCGGGCGGCCGCCTCGGGGCCGAGTCCCTCGACCGCCGACAGCACCCGCACATCGGCGCGCACGATGTCGACGCGCGGGGCGCCGTGCGTGCCCGCCTCGAGCGTGCACTGGTCCATGATGCGGTCGACGCGCGCGGGCTCCACGCCCCGCGAAAGCAGTGCGGCCGCGACCACGCCGTCGGCGCCCTCCGCGGGCGGCTGCTTGCCGCGAAGGCCGAGCACGAGCTTCTCCAGCACCTCCACCTCGGCATCCTCGAGCAGGTCCAGCGACGCGGTGGCGCGTCCGCCGCTCGAGTTGCCGCCGAATGCGGCGATGAGGTCGAGCCGGGCGTTGCCCGCGGCATCGACAAGCGGCTCGGCGGCGTGCACGGTGAGGAGCTCGACCAGTGGCGGCGACAGCTCGCGATCCCGGGCTGCGCCCTGCTCCTCCTCGCGCACGGTGCGCTCGTCGCCGACAAGTGCGAGCGGACCGAGCACGGCCTCGATCGCGGGGTCGACCCCGTCCGCACCGGCATCGACGGACGCGGCCACGAACGACGCCGCCACATCGACCGACGCGAGCGGACGCCGCGCGGCGATCTGCGCGCAGAGTGCGCGCGCCGTTTCCGAGCCAGACTCCGCCACCCGCGCGATCGCGGCGGACGGCGCGGTGTTGGCATCGAGCTTGGCGCATTCGCTCGCGTAGAGCCCGCCGCTCCACTGCGGCACCAGGCGCACCTCGATGCGGCGCGGACCATCGGGCACGGTGAGCAGCACCGCGCCCCCGTCGCCGCCGTCGTTGTCCTTCGGGGCGCCGCCCGCCAGGATCACGGCGCGGTCGCGGGCCAGCCGGTCGGCCGCCACGCGCACGCCGTCGAGCGCCGCATCGCGCAGCCGGCGCTCGAGGTCGGCGGCACGCGAACTCGCGGCGGCACCGCGCGCGGCGAAGATGGCGCCCGTGGCCACGAGGATGGCCGCGGCGATCACCACCAGCACGGCGATCAGGACGAATCCGCGATCGACGCGCCCGTCGAGACGATGGCAGCGCATCGACGGCCGCATCACCGCGTCACCTCCGACTCGATGCTGCGGATGGCGAGTGGATCGACCTTTGGCCCGCCCATGCAGCGGAAGAAGCGCCGTCGATCGGGTCGGGTGGCCGCCGAGTCCGCCGGGTCGGCGAAGTCCGCCGACCCACCGCGGTCGAACCACACCGACACCTCGATGCCCACGGGGAACGCGCCCGCCTCGTCGCTCGCGAACGCATCCTGCCAGCCGTCCTCGGCGAGGTAGCGGATGCGCATGGCGCGCACGGGCGCGGGCAGTTCATCGCGCTCGAGACCGCGGGTGATGGCGACGCGGCCGGCACCCTGGTCGAACGCGA
>CAIOCH010000096.1 GCA_903856525.1 uncultured bacterium
ACCCGGCGGTCCTCGTGATGTGCGACGACGACCTCCTGCGCGACGATGCGCAGCGGATCGACGATGGTTCGTTCCCGCGCAGCATCGAGGTCGAGGCACTGGCGCTGCCGCTCGAGTACCGGCACGATCCCGAGCGCGCCGACGACGGCGTGACCGCCCGTGTGCCCGTGGAGGCGCTCGCGGTGCTCGATCCCGCGCCGTTCGAATGGCTGGTTCCGGGCCTTCTCGCCGAGAAGATCGAGGCGCTCGTGCGATCGCTGCCCAAGCATCTACGCGTGCGGCTCTTCCCCATCGAGGAGGTGGTGCAGGGCGCGGTCGAGGCGATCGAGTTCGGGCGCGGTTCGCTCAAGGCGCGGCTGGCGCGGCACCTCGCGCCGATCGCGCAGGCGGAGATCTCGGCGGACGATTTCCGCGAGGACCTGCTGCCTGCGCACCTCGTCATGCGCTTCTCGGTGATGGATGCCGACGGCCGGGTGCTCGCGGAGGGACGGGATCTGCAGGCACTGGCCGCGCGGTTCGCCGCGGTGGCGCGCGACCGGCTGCGCGCATCGGTCGACCGTGCGAGCGATCCCATCGCGCTGCTCGAGCGTGATCGCGTCGAGGCGCTGCCCGATGCGGCGATTCCCGAGACGCTCGCATACACGCGCGCGGGGATCGGGCTCACGGGATTTCCCGCGATGGTGGTGGAGTTCGGCGAGGAGGGTGCGGTCGTCGCCCTGCGCGTGTTCGATGAGCCCGCGCGCGCGCGCGATGCGCATGCGGTGGCGTGCGCGCGTCTGCTCGCGGGCGCACTCCGCGAGGCGGTCGAGCACCACGTGGCCTACGACCCGCAGTGCGAGGCGCTGCTCGGGCTGCTGGGGCACGCTGGCGAGGAGGATGGTGTCGGGTTCGTCGCGCGACTGGTGGCGGCGACCGTGCAGGCAGAGCTGCCGCGGGTGCCGCGCGCTGCAGCGGAGGCGATCGAGGCGGAGCGGCGGGCCGGGTCCGGGCTCCACGACCGCGTGGCGTTCGTCATGCGGCTCCTGATGGCGCTGCTCGGCGCCGTCGAGGAGATCGAGGCGCGGGTGCGTGGTGTTGCACCGCATGCGGACGGCGAGCCGAAGGCGCGCGTCGCCGCACGCCTGCGCGAAGTGGTCGGAGGTCACGGACTCACTGCGCTGGAAGGATGCTCGCGCGACGGACTCGCGCAGCGGCTGCGGCTGGCGCAGATGCTCATGGCGCGGCTGGAGCGACTGCGCGAGATCGGCGCATCGCGTGACCGAGCCATCGACGACGAACTCGCGCCGCTGCGCGCCCTCGTCATCACGGCGCTGCGGGAGCGATCGCGGCCGCTCGCGTCGATCGACGCCATCCGCAGCATGTGGGAGGAGATCGAGATCAGCCGCTTCGCCCCCAAGCTGCCGCGCGCGTTCCCCGCGAGCGAACGCCGTCTCGAGGAACTGCTGGGGCCGTGACGCCCGCGGCCACCGCTCAGGACGTCAGCGCGTAGGGACGGAACTTCTCCAGCATGCCGAGCTCCTCCGAGTGGAGCAGGCCGCGGTTGGTGCCGAGGCGGCTCGCGGCCGGCGAGTCGATAAGCGCGCTCGAGTCGGCGGGCGACATCTGGAAGAGCACCTTCCAGTCGAACTCGCGCAGCGCATTGCGGTCGAACCCGCGCTGGAGCGACGACAGCGTGTCGCAGGTGACGAGCACGTGCACCCCGGCCACGGGCCCTTCGCGGACGAGTCCCGCGAGCATCTTGTCGGGCGAAGGCGGCGCGTCGCTCGCGCCGAAGGAGAAGTCATCCTCGTTGCGCCGCAGCGCGCGGTAGCGCTGCAGCTGGTGCACCAGCAGGAATCGCCGCTGTCCGCCACTCTCGTTTCCGCGGGCGGTCACATCCGTTGCGATCTCGAGCAGCTTGGACTCGATCTCGCGGTAGGGCGTGAAGCGCGCGTCGACGCCATGCTCGCGCGCGATCCGCTCGAGCGTGCCGTGTTCCGGAGCATCCGCGGGCGTGCCGTCGAACACATCGATGATGCATCCCGGAGCCTCGCGGGCGATCGACAGCAGCATCGCCGCGCTGGTCGACACCGCCTGGTCGTCGCGGGGGCTGATCACCGCCACATTCGCGCCGGCGGCGCGGGAGAGCCGCGCGCAGGTCGGGTCCTTGATCGCCACCGCCTCGCCCAGCCACACGCGCACGCTTCCGCGCGGATCGGGCTTGAGCGACGGCTTGCGCGCGGGGTGCAGCGCCATCGACGCCCGCGCGTCACCCTCGAACACGATGCGGGGCAGGTCGTCGAAACGCCCGCGCGCACGGTTCGCGGCCGCATCGAGCCAGGTGTCGCGCTTCTCGTCGGGCAGGTAGGCCACCTGGAACGGGCTGTTGCCCTCGAGGCGTCCGCCCGCGTCGTTGTAGATCGCCTCGCCGGGGCGCGAGAGCAGCCGCGCCGCCAGGTTCTCGTCGGAGAGGATGAGCTGCGAGTCGGCCTCGCTGCACTGGAGTGCGATGCGCACCCCCATCTGCCCCATGGTGCTGCGGGCGAGCGAATACGCGCCGCCGAGGGTCTGCGAGCCGAGGAGCGCATGCATGCCGAACGCACGGCCCTGGCGCACGAGCCGGTCGAGCAGCATCGACGCACCCTGCGCCACGCGGTCGTCGTCGAGGAAGAACTCCTGGAACTCGTCGATCACGAGCAGCACCCGCGGCATGCGCTCCGAGGGGCGCGCCTTGCGGAAGCTGGCGATGTCCTGCACGCCCGCGGCGCGGAAGAGCTCGCCGCGGCGCGACAGCTCGGCGTCGAGGCCCTCGAGCACGCTCAGGCCGAACTCGCGGTCCGACTCGATGGCCACGGCGCGCGCGTGCGGCAGCGCGTGCTCGGCGTAGGTCTTGAACTCGACGCCCTTCTTGAAGTCGACGAGCCACAGCTCGACCTCGTCGGGCGAGTACCAGGTGGCGAGCCCGGTGATGATCGCGTGCAGCAGCGTCGACTTGCCCGAACCCGTCTTGCCCGCGATGAGCGCGTGCTGGCTCGTGCCCTCGCCGAGGGCGAACTGCTGCAGCCTCGTGGCGCCCGCGCGGCCGATGGGGACGCGCAGTCCGCCGGCGCTCGAGAGCGACCAGAACGCGTCGGCGGTATCGGTGGTCTTCGGCGCGATCGCGTCGAAGGGGACCTCGACGCGCGCTGCGGTCTTGGCGGCACGGCCGATGCGGCCGAGCAGGGGGATCAGCCGCTCGTCGCTCGGTGGGGTGTCGAGAGTCACGGGCAGTCGCGACAGCGTGGAGCCGACCACGTGGAACACTCCGGCGTCCCTCTCGCTCGCGCGCAGCACCGTGCAGGCGCCCGCGATGTCGTCGGCGCGCATGCCCTCGGGCAGCGGCGACTTCGGGTCGCGCAGCAGGATCACATGCACGCCGCAGCGCCGGCCCGCGCGCAGGATCGACACCATGCGCGCCGCCGACTGCGCGCTGAACGCAGCGGGGAAGTCGGCGCACACCAGGAAGCGGTAGGGCTCCGCGATCTCGCCCGCCGCGTCGTTGTACGCGTCGATGTCCTCGAACTCGTTGCGCAGGTACTTCTGGATGACCGTCTCCATGTGCTCGGAGATGTCGACGAGCCGCTGCTCGATCGCCCGCGGCTCGGTCCAGATGCGTTC
>CAIOCH010000097.1 GCA_903856525.1 uncultured bacterium
AACCCGTGCAGAAGACGATCGGCAACGCCGGCCGCAGGCGCCGGGCCTCGCGCGCGAGAGTGAGGCCATCCATGCCCGGCATGGATAGATCGGTGAGCAGCAGCGAGAGCGGCCGCGCCCCGTCGCCGAGAACCTCGAGCGCCCGCGCCGGCGTCGAGCATGCCTCGACCTCGTACTCGAGGCTCTCGAGGATCTGCCGCGCCACCTCGAGCACCGATCCATCGTCGTCCACCAGCAGGATCCGTCGCGCCTCGGGCGAGGGTGTCGGATAGGCCTTGGCCACCAGTTCGTCGAGCGATGGCTCCGCCTCGGCGTGCGCAGCCGGCTCGCGCAACGCAATGGGCAGGAAGAGCTCGCGCACCAGTCCGGCGCCGGGGCGCCTCTCGACTGCGATCTCCCCGCCCAGCGCACCGCACAGGCGGCGCGCCGTCGCCATGCCCACGGCGTCACGCGCCGTCTCCGTTCCCACGGCGTCACGCGCCGTCTCCATGCCCACGGCGTCACGCGCCGTCGCCGTACCCACGGCGGCGTCGGATGCGTGATGGCCATCGTCACACACCACGATGCGGATCCAGCTCCCGCGGTCGCGCTCGACGCGCTCGACATCGAGCCGGATCGTGGCTCCGCCGGATGGATCGGAGGGGGCTGCCTGCAGTTCCCCCGTGCCCGACGCCGCGTCGAGCGCCTGCGCCAGGAGGTTCTGCAGCAACTCCCGCACCGAGTCCTCGTCGCCGAGCACATGCCCGGCGTCGCTGTCGATGGTCGACACGATCCGCAGCGACGTGGGCGCCGAGCGGCGCACCGTGGCGGCCACCTCGACAGCAAGTTCGGGAACATCCACCACCTGCAGCACGCGGTCGCGGCTGCGCGACACGGCGAACACCTGCTGCACCAGCTCGCTGGCACGCGTGGCCGACCGGCGCATGTCGCGCAGCATCTGCCGTGCGCGGTCGTTGATCTCGCCGCCACGCTCGAGGATCTCGCTGTAGAGCAGCACCGGCCAGAGCAGGTTGTTGAATTCGTGCGCGATGCCTGATGCGAGGCGACTCACCGCCTCCACCTTGTGTCGCTCCCGCAGCTCCCGATCGAGCCGCTCGCGCACGATCGCCGCCGCGAATCCGTTCGCCAGCCAGCGCAGCGCCGCCCGCTCGGCCTGCGCGATCTCCGCCAGCCCGCTCCCGTGCGGCTCGCAGGCAACGACGCCCCACAGCGCACCGTCGACCACCACTGGCTTGAGCATCACGGCGCCCGCCGCGGACCCCTCCACCACCACCACCGAGATGTTGCGACCAAGCCGCTCCCGTTCGTCCACCGTCGGGCGGGCCACGCGGTCGCGCAGCCGCCACGGCTCGCCGAACAGCGGTTGCCAGACGAAGTCCAGCTGCTCCGCGTGTTCGTCGGGCTCGAGGCGCACCAGCGCCAGTGCGGCGACATCGAGCGCGGATCCCACGAGGGCGAGCGCCGCGGTGGCCGCCTGGCGCCAGTCCAACGCCGAGAGCAGACGCTCGTTCGCCGTCGCCGTCGCCTCGATCAGCTGGCCCTTGCGCTCGGTCTCCTGCTGGGCCTCGAGCCGCGCATAGGTCACGCCCGCGAGATCGCACAGGAAATGCAGCGCCTGTTCGTGGCGGGGGCCGAAGTTCGCGGGGCGTGCGCTCGCGAATCCGATCGAGCCCACCGTGCGCCCGCCCACGCGCACCGGCAGATAGAGCCGCGACCGCACGATTCGACCGTGACCGGGTGGTTCGCCCGCGTGGTCGACCGCGTCGGTGTCGGGCACATCGATCGGCTGCCCGGTGCGGATCACATGCCCGGGATGACGCAGCTCCGCCGTGCGCTCCGCCGCAATCCGCTCGGCCTCGGTCAGCCCCTTGGCAACGACAAGACGAAGCCGTCCCGAGCGCGGATCAATGAAGTAGATCCCCGAGTACTCGATCGACATCAATTCGTCGGCCAGGGCCTCCATGAGGCGCCCCAGTTCCTCCAGCGTGCGGGCTGAGGCAAGCGAGGTCGCGGCCCTGCGGTGCAGTTCGCCCTGCAGAATGAGCCAGCGGTTGCTGCGCTCGAGCTCCGCGCGCGGCAGGAACCGGGACAGCAGGTCGCCGAGCCGCGGCGCGGTTTCCGCGAAGCGCTCGAGCGCGGCGGGATCGGACGCTCCGCGCACCGTGGCGTAGCCGTATGGTCCGAGCGGCACCTGCACGGTCTCTGGCTCGACCGCGGGCGCGCCCATCCTCGACCCGGGCTTCTGCGGTGGGGAACCGGGTGCCTGCGACGAGGAATCGACCGGTGGCGCCGCCAAGTCGCCCGCCCTCGGGTTGCTGACCGCCACGCGCTCCAGCGTGCGTCCGCCATCGTCACTCGTCCGCCAGAGCCACACCGCGACGGCATCGGCTTGCACCGCCGCCTCCGTGGCCGCGGCCATGCGACCCGCGAATCCGGCGAGTCCTTCCGGCCCAGAGGGAACCGCCGTGAGCATCGCCTCGAGGTCGGTGAAGGACATAGGGAGAGCGTACGTCTGACCTCCACTGCGGGCAAACCGCAGGCGGGCCATCGGCAGCGGACGGCAGCGTCCCGTGCTTGACACGCGCCCCTTCTGCCGCGACCCTCGGGGTGCATGCTGCGCGCACACACCCCTCGTTCCCTGCAAAGCCGCCTCCAGTACGGGCGGTTGGCGCTCTTGGTCCTCGGACTCGCCTCGGCACTGCTCTGCCTCGCCGCGGGCCCGGGGTTCGCCGCGGGACAGTCGACGCCCAAGCCGCAGGACGGCGGAGGGAGCGCGCGCGAGCGGCTGCTGGTCTTCTCCAAGACAGCGGGCTTCCGCCACCAGTCGATCCCCGATGGCATCAAGGCGATCCGCGAGATCCTTGGCGCCCGGTACGAGATCGACGCTTCCGAGGACGCCGCGGTGTTCAGCGCGGAAAACCTCAGGCGCTATCGCGCGGTGGTGTTCCTCTCCACGACGGGTGACATCCTGAACGACGAGCAGCAACGGGCCTTCGAGGCGTTCATCCGCGCCGGCGGCGGGTACGCGGGCGTGCACGCCGCGGCCGACACCGAGCACACCTGGCCCTGGTACGGCGACCTGGTGGGCGCCTACTTCAAGACCCATCCCGAGATCCAGCCGGCCACCATCAAGGTCGAGGACCGCACGCATCGCTCAACGCGCATGCTCCCCGCCGAATGGCGGCGCACCGACGAGTGGTATGTCTACAACCGCAATCCGCGCGACCGCGTGAAGGTGCTCGCCAGCCTCGACGACTCGACCATCAAGGGTGCGACCATGAACGGCGACCACCCGATCGCGTGGTACCACGAGTTCCAGGGCGGTCGCTCGTGGTACACGGGCGGAGGCCACACCTCCGAGAGCTTCTCGGAAGAGCTGTTCCGCAAGCACCTCGAGGGCGGGATCCTGTGGGCGGCGGGCGCGGCGGAGGAGGCGCCCGGCGTGCCCAACGACGCTTCGAACGGGCCTGCTGCCAAGGATGAGGCTCCACCGCGCGCGACT
>CAIOCH010000098.1 GCA_903856525.1 uncultured bacterium
ACCTGCCCGCCAACCTGCAGGGCATCTGGAACGAGCACATCGCGGCGCCGTGGAACGCCGACTACCACACCAACATCAATATCCAGATGAACTACTGGCACGCGGAGTCGACGAACCTCGCGGAGTGCCACGAGCCGCTGTTCGACTTCACCGACCGCTTGATCGAGAACGGCCGCGTTTCCGCGAAGAAGCTCTATGGCGCGCGCGGGTCGGTCGTGCATCACACGAGCGACGCATGGGCCTTCACCGAGCCGATCGGCCTGACCGTGTGGGGCATGTGGCCGCACGGCGGCGGATGGCTCACGCGCCACTACTGGGAGCACTACGCGCACTCGGGCGACGAGGCGTTCCTGCGCGAGCGCGCGTGGCCCGCTCTCGCGGCGTGCGCGGAGTTCTACGCCGACTACCTGTGCGAGGATCCCGCGACGCGGAAGCTCGTCGCCGGCCCGAGCTCGTCGCCGGAGAACACCTTCATCACCGCCGATGGACAGCAGGCGAACATCGGCATGGGCAATGCGATGGACCAGGCCATCGTCTGGGACGTCTTCACCAACCTGCTCGACGCCGCGACGGTGCTCGGGAAGAACGACGACCCGCTCGTCGCGCGCGTGCGCCAGAGGCGCGCGCAGCTCGCATGGCCCGACATCGGCGCCGACGGCCGGCTGATGGAGTGGGCGCGTCCTTTCGGCGAGGCCGAGCCCGGACACCGGCATATCTCGCATCTCTTCGGCCTGCACCCCGGCGCGCAGTTCACCCGCGACATCACGCCGCAGCTGCTCGACGCCGCGCGCAAGACGCTCGACTTCCGCCTCGCCAACGGCGGCGGCCACACCGGCTGGAGCCGCGCGTGGCTCATCAACTTCTTCGCACGCCTCGGCGACGGCAAGGCGGTCGAGGACAATCTGCGCGCGCTGCTCTCCAAGTCGACGCTGCCGAACCTGTTCGACGACCATCCGCCGTTCCAGATCGACGGCAACTTCGGAGGCACCGCGGGCATCGCCGAGGCGCTCGTCCAGTCGCATGTGGCCGAGCAGGATGCGTTCGCGCCGGGCACGCTGCCGCGCTACATCGTCGACATCCTGCCTGCGCTGCCGCCGTCGTGGAAGACCGGCGAGGTGCGCGGCCTGCGCGCACGCGGTGGCGTCACGGTGACGAAGCTCGCGTGGAACCCGAGCGCGATCCGCGTCGAGCTCGACGCGCCCCGCCGCGGTTCCATCCGCGTACGACCGCCGCTCGGCTGGACGATCGCGGGCATGCAGCGCGACCCGCAGGGCGCGTTCGCGGTGAAGCCGCAGGCTGCAACGGGTTTCACGATCGACTTCGTGCGGCTCGCGGACTAAGCGGGCTGGTTCTTCGATCGGATCCCACGCGAGCGGTCCCGCAGCGGCGACCGTTCAGCCAACCACGGCCTGCGCGTCACCGCGGCAGTCGCTCGCCGCGACAAATCCGTGCTCGACGCGCTGAATGCACTGCGCGCGGCCGAAGGTGATCGACTTCTCCCGCGCGACCTTGACCTCGTGACCACGCTTCTCGAGCTCGTCGATCGTGCTCTGCGCGAACCCAGGCTCGACATCGAGGCGGAGCCCCTCGCTCACCTGCCAGCGCGGCGCGTCGAGCGCGGCCTGCGGATTCGCCCGATGATCCTCGAGACGCGACGCGATCTGCAGCTGGCCCTGCGGCTGCATGTAGCCGCCCATGCAGCCGAACGCGACATGCGGCCGCGCCGCGCCCGCCGCATCGCGCTTGACGAGCATGCCGGGAATGATCGTGTGGTATGGCAGCTTCGCCGACGCGTACTCGTTCACATGCCCCTTCTCGAGCGTGAAGCACGCGCCGCGGTTCTGCATGGCGATACCCGTGTTCGGAATCACGATCCCCGAGCCCCATCCCGTGTAGTTCGACTGGATCAGCGAGACCATGTTGCCGTCCTTGTCGGCGGTGCACAGCAGGATCGTGCCGCCCGTCTTGGGCGGACCGTGCTGGAAATCACGCGCCTTCGCGGGGTCGATCTCGGCGGCAAGCTTCGCGAGGAACTCGCGTGAAAGGAGGTCCGCGGGCTTCACGCGCATCGCGGCGGGATCGCCGACCTCGCGGTGCACGGTGCGGAACGCCAGCTTCATCGCCTCGGCCGCGAGATGCGCGCTGTCGGCGCAGTCAGCCGACAGATCTGCGAAGCGCGGATTCACGCCGCACGCGTCGAGGATGCCGCGTGCGATCTGCGCCGCGATTCCCTGGCCGTTCGGCGGGATCTGCAGCATGTGCGCCGATCCGAACTGCGCCTCGAGCGGCGTCACCCACTGCGGCGCATGCGCCGCAAGATCGCGTTCATCGAGGAACGCCCCGTCTGCACGCGCGGCGTCGGCGATCGCCTTCGCCAATTCGCCCGAGTAGAACGACGCACCCTCGCTCAGCGCGATCGACTCGAGCGTGCGCGCGTGATCGGCGAAGACGATGCGTTCCGCCGCGAACGGCGCGCGGCCGTTCGGCGCGAACACGCGCTTCCACTCGGGCATCTGCGACATCGAGGGATAGGCGCGCGCCCAGAGTTCCGCCGTGCGCGGCGCCACGAGGAAACCGTCGCGTGCGAAGCGGATCGCCGGCTCCAGCAGATCCGCGAACGGCAGCCTTCCGAACCGCTTCCACAACGCGATCCAGCCCGAGACGGCGCCGGGCACGGTCACTGGCCCCCAGCCGCGCATCGACATCGCGGCGCGCCCGTCGAACGCGCTCCGCGGCTGGCGCGCGGGTGATCGGCCCGACGCATTCAACCCCACGACTTCGCCGCCGAAGATCCCGAGCACGAAACCGTCGCCGCCAATGCCGTTGGTCGTCGGCTCGAGCACCGTCATCGCAGCCGCGGTCGCGACGGCGGCGTCCGCGGCACTGCCACCCCGCCGCAGCATCTCCAGCCCCGCCTGCGCCGCAAGAGGTTGGCTCGTGGCAACGGCCATCGAGCCGCACACGGCGGGTCGGCGCGCGTCGTACGGAAGGCTCCAGTCGATGCCGTCCGCGGCCCCTGCGTTGTTCTCGGCTGTTTCGCGCATGCGGGGACCCCTGATCGGTTTCGCGTGTCGATCCGTGTCCGCTCGCGTCACGGTTGGCGTAGTGGACCCCCGCAGCCTACCCTGCCTGTCCGTGTGCACGGCGCCCTGTGGTACAACAGGCGCCCGTTCGGAAGGAACCACCATGGCCGGCGTCAAGCAACCCTCGGATAAGAGTCACTTCCTCCTCCCCGATCTCGGCGAAGGCCTCGCCGAGGCCGAGCTGATCAGCTGGAAGGTGCAGTCGGGCGACACCGTGAAGGAGTCGCAGACGCTCGCCGAGATGCAGACCGACAAGGCCCTCGTCGAGGTTCCCTCGCCGTGGGCCGGCACCGTGAGCGAGATCTGCGGCAAGCCAGGCGACATCATCAAGGTGGGCGCGGTCCTCGTGCGCTACGGAGCCGCGAAGGCGGCGGGCGCGACGGGCGGAGCCGCGAGGACGGCGGCCGGGGCCGCTGCAGCCTCCTCCTCCAGCAACGGCAACTCCTGCATGTCCAGCCAGATCGCCGCCGGTGCGGCCGAGGGCGACCAGGGCACGGTCGTCGGCACGATGTCGGGCACGCTCACGGTGAGCGATCGCTTTGCGCGCCGGGCTCCCGAGATCGTCGAGCTCGCTCGCGAGGGCAAGGCACTCGCCACCCCTGCCGTGCGTGGGCTGGCGCGCAAGTTCGGCGTCGACATCCAGAAGGTGGCCGGCACCGGCCGCGGCGGCCGTGTGACCGCGAGCGATGTCGCGGCATTCGCCGAGAACGGTGCCGCGGTCGTCGCAGCGCCGGCCACGGCCGGCTTTGCTCCCAAGGCCGCGGCAGTCGCCCCGGGTTCCGTCTACATCGATCAGAACGATGTGGCGCAGCGCGTGCCGTTCCGCGGCGTGCGCCGCAAGATCGCCGAGGCGCTCTCGCGCAGCGTGCAGACCGCGGTGCACTTCACCGTGGTCGACGAGGCCGACGTCACCGCCCTCGAGGCCAAGCGCCGCGAGTACTCGAAGGTCGTGGGCGAGAAGCTCTCGATGCTGCCCTTCATCATGACCGCTGTCTGCCGCGGGCTGCGCAAGCACCCGAGCCTCAATGCCATCGTCGACGACGCCAAGGGCGAGATCATCCTCAAGGGCGCGGTCAACCTCGGCTGCGCCGTCGACACCGACGCGGGCCTGATGGTGCCCGTCATCCGCAACGCAGGCGCGATGGCGCCCGTGCAGATCGCGCAGAGCGTGCGCGTCCTCGCCAGCAAGTGCAAGGACCGCACCATCGCCCGCGAGGACTCGCTGGGCGGCACCTTCACCATCTCCAACGTGGGCAGCTACGGCGGCATGTTCGCCACGCCGGTCATCAACTACCCCGAGGTCGCCATCCTGGCCGCCGGCCGCGCCAAGGAGCGCGTGTGCGTCAAGGACGGCAAGTTCTACGCGGGTCTCGTGCTTCCGCTCTCGCTCTCCTGCGACCACCGCGTGGTCGATGGCGCCGAGGGCGCACGGTTCCTCAACACGGTGGTGAAGTTGCTCGAGGATCCCGAGGCGCTGCTCGCCTGAGCCGAACCGATCGCCGAAGCGGACCGCCCCCCGCGCGCAGAGTGAGTCCACCCGAGAAAAGGTTGTTTCCGTCGCGAATTCGCGGCCGATAGGGACCGTTCCATGCGTTGTCCGAACGTCATCCGCCTGATCATTCCCGCCGTTCTGCTCGCCTCATGCGCCTCCACGCCGGACGGCGGCGGCACGGAGCGCGCACCCGACCCCGAGCGCATCACCGTCCTCGGGTTCTACGGCGGTCGCTGCGCGGGCGAGCCCTCGCCCGATGGCATCGAGGGGGTCACGGGTGTCGAACTCGCGATCGGGCAAACCTTCGTGGCCGAGCTGCCGTTCGCCGCGGGCACCGGGTACGGCTGGACCGCCTCCGGCTTCGACACGTCGGTCGTGCACATCACCGACCAGCGCGATCGGCCCATCCGCGGCAGCACCGCCGTGGGCGCCGCGCAGATGTGCAGCATCAACCTCACCGCGCTCAAGCCGGGGCGCACCCGCGTGCGCTTCGAGTTGCGCCGACCCTGGGAGACTTCCGTGGCCCCGGTGGAAGTGCGCCACACGACGATCTACGTGAAGGCCGCCGCCACGGAGTGAGCCGCGCCATACCCCGGGAGGTCCGATGGCCGTCGACAGGATTGCCGGCGAATGCCGCGTGATGTTCGCCTTCGAGGTGGGCTTCGCCATCGACCTCGCGCGCGCCACCGCGCGCATGCCCGCCGGTGCCCGCGAGGCGCTGCCCTCGAGCCGCCGCCTGCCGGCCGACTGCGACTTCACGCACACGCCGCTGCGCGTCGCCGTGTCGCGCCGTTCCGTGCCCATCGCGGCATGGAACACCGCCGCCGATGCCGAAGCGACGATCTACGAGTTCGGCGCCATTTCGATCGCATTCCGCATTCCCCTCGCTGGCCCGATCCCGTCCCTGCGAGGTCTGGCGCCGGCGCTGTGGAACAACGCCGCGCTGGCAACCGAGGCGCGCGCCGCGGTGGAGGAGCTCATGCGCGAGCTCGGCGATGCGATCACCCGCCCCGAGCTGCGCGCGACCGCCGAGGACTTCGTGATCTTCTCGGTGGATCCCGCATCTGTCGCCGACCCGTCGGTCGACGCGATGGGTGCCGCCGATCTCGCGGCGCTGCTGCGTCTCGAGGACGGCGCGCTTTCCGCCGACAGCGCCCGCGACGCGGTGGCCAATCCGATCTCCTACGGCCCGCGCGACCTCGTGCTCGTCGACTGGGCCGCGGCGCTCGTGGTCGACGCCGAACCGGCCGCCACGCTCGCCGTGCTCGAGTTCGCGAACGTGCAGCTCGTCGAGCTCAAGCACCTCGACACCGAGCTCGACCGCGGCCTCGACCAGGTGTGGGCCATGCTCAACGACCGCTCGCTCTTCTCGCGCTTCCGGCTGCGCGCCAACCTGCGGCGCCTCGCGGAACTCGAGCTCGAGGGCGCGGCGCTGTTCGACAGCGTGAGCAACGCCCTCAAACTCTTCGGCGACCAGCACCTGGCCCGCGTGCAGCGCGCGGCGTCGCACCGCTTCCGCATCGACGACTGGGAGCGCAGCATCGCCCGCAAGCTGTCGACGCTCGCCTCGCTGAGCGAGCGCCTCGAGGCGCGGCAGTCGCAGTACCGCAGCGAGCTGCTCGAGTGGATCATCATCGCGCTGATCGCGTTCGAGATCGTTCAGGCGCTGTGGTGACGCCGTCGCCGCAGCAGGATCGCGACCGCGATGACGGCCAGCGGACCCGACGCGGCTGTCGCAGAGAGCAGCGAGAATGACGGGCTCACCGCGTGCACGGTGACTTGGACCCACTCGATCGGCGGCTCCCACGGGCTCACCCACGTGTCACGCACCTTGTCGAGCGCGAGGAGTCCGCGCACGAACGCCGCCTGAAGCCGAGCGAGCGAGTCCGCCTCGGCCCGCACCATGGAAGGCAGCGCCTCGACGGCGCGGTCCGCAGGCCGCGCCTCCAGCCCGTCGATCACCTCCGGCGTGTAGTACGCGCGATCCTCCATGATGAGCTCGTAGGTCGTGCGGACGCCCGGTGCCGAGTTCTGCATGAACCCGATGCAGAAGAACTCGTGCGGATCCCAGACCGTGTCCGACAGCCGCATCCGCTGGTACACGTCGCCGAACACCTGCTCGCCCGCAAGGACTCCTGCCGGCACGCCCGACCGAGATGTAGATCGACCGTTGCCCATCGGAGTGACCGCCTGATGCGGCGTCGTGTGCAAGTCTGCAGTGAACCAGCACGCCCACGTGATCGGCAGCGCGATCGCAACCCGCAGGACGAGCAACGAGATAAACGCAGAGAGGCCGCCGCAGATCGCGATCGCCTGCATGCGCGCCTGGCGCACCCCGCGCGGACGACCGCGCTGCCAGCCGCACTCGGGGCAGATGGACTGCGATTCCTGCATCGCGTGGCGGCAACGTCCGCACTCGTGTGCCTGCGTCGCGCGCCAGAACAACGCCACCCATGCGATCGCGAGGAACGATGCCACGAGCGAGATGGCTGGCACCAGCATGAGCAGCACCGTCCAGACCGGATGCACGATCGACATCTGCACGAGGCACGAACCCGCGAGGATCGTGTTGGGGAGCAGCACCAGTGCCGAGAGCCCGATCGCCATGCGCAAGCCGGACCGCTTCCGACGGAGCAGGAGCGCCCAGAGCACGAGCAGCAGCGCGGCCGCGAGCCCCAGCGCGATCCAAAGCCGCGGTCCGTGCGGAGAGAAGCCCGCTTCACCCAGCCTGACGTAGTCGAGAAACGTGAAGCTCGGTCTCCACATGGCCGCTCCCGGTGCGATGCCTGCTGACCCTTGGCGGGCCGAGTCTACCATTCGGCTCCATGCAATCCGCCCACGCCATCTCCCGCGTCGAACCGCTGCGCACAGGCTCGTTTCGTCTCGATGGCGGCGGCATGTTCGGACTCATCCCCAAGACGATGTGGTCGCAGTGGACCGAGGCCGATGCGCTCAACCGCATCGCGCTGGCCGCACGCTCGCTGCTGGTCGAGTCGCGCGATGGGCTCGTGCTGGTCGAGGCGGGCTACGGCGACAAGTGGACCGACCGCGAGCGCGCCATGTACGACCTCGAGCGCCGCACCGCCGTCGACGCCCTGGCCGAGCTCGGCGTCGACCCGGGCGACATCGCCCATGTCGTGCTCACCCACCTGCACTTCGACCACGCGGCCGGGCTCACCTGCGCATCGAACGCGGGCGTCCGCAGCGTCTTCGCCAACGCCCGCGTGCATGTCCAGCGCCAGGAGTGGCTCGACGCGCTCGCCAACCGCAGCACGATGACCAGGACCTACTTCCGCTCGCACCTCGATCCGGTCGCCACACAGATGGAGCTGCACGACGGCGCGTGCGCCCCGCTCGCGGGCATCGGCCTCATTCCCACGCCCGGGCACACCTGGGGCCACCAGAGCGTGCTCATCGAGGCGGCCGACGGAGCCATCCTCTACACGGGCGATGCCTGCCCCACGCTGCACCACGCGCACCCCGCCGCCAGCATGGGCTACGACATGCTGGCGCACGAGGCCATGCTGTCCAAGCTGGATGTTCTCGGGCGTGCCTGCCGCGAGGGATGGCGCATCGCGCTCGACCACGATCCGATGCACGCCTTCGCGCGCGCAACGCCGCACGGTGATCGGGTGGTCCTCGAGCCATCGGAACCGGCGACCGCGGGAACCACACCCTGACCAACCACGGGAAGTCCGTCGTTTCCTCGCACTTGGCGTGCAAACGCCGTATCCTGCGCCCATGCGTTCGATCCTCCGCACCGCCACCATCCTCGCGCCCATCGCGCTCGCGGCCTCCGCGTTCGCCCAGGCCGAGCCGCCGCCGGAACCCACCTTCACGCCCGCCACGAGCCCGATCATCGGCTACCTCGTGGCCGCAGTGCTCTTCGGCATCATCGTGAGCGTGTCGCTCATGCCTTCGAAGCGTTCGCACACCGATCTTTGATCGGGTTCCCGCGGTCCTCCGCCCGGTCCTTCTGCCGATCGGCGTCCCAACGCCGCTCCGCCGGATTCATCATGAAGCGCCAACACCGCACCCGTCTGCTCATCGCGGCCAACATCGCGGCGCTCGGCGCCCTCGGCGTGGTCGAGCTGTCGGCGCCCGCACGTGCGCAGGCCGCGCGTCCGCGCAGCACCTACACCGCGGCCGCGGGTCGCGTGGCCGGCACCGAGGCGCACGCGCTGTACATCGTCGACGAGACGACGCAGGAAGTCATCGCCGTGCAGTGGGACCCGCAGTCGAAGCAGCTCAAGGGACTCGGCTTCCGCAACCTCGCCGTCGATGCCAACGACATGGGCCGCCCGCGTTCCAATTGACACCCCGGACCGGACCGCCCTCCCCCTGGGTCTCGGGGACAGCCCACTGACTCCCGCGCCCGACAGGATCGAAGCCACATGCGCCTCCAGCACAGCATCCTCGCCGTCAGCGCCGTCGCCATCGGCGCCCTCGCCATCGTCGAGGCCGGTCGCCTGCATCCATCCGCAGAGGCGGGCACTGCGTCGATGGGCATCGGCGGCTTCACCGCCATCACGGCGTCCACGGGCACCGGGCCCGACAACTCGCCCGTCGAGGTCCTCTATGTGATCGACAACCGTGGCGAGTCGCTGCTCGTCTACGGTGTGGAGACGCAGCTCGACCGCCGCATGGTGCTGCTCGGCGGCGCCAGCCTCCCTGTCCTCTTCCGCGTGGGCCGCGGTGGCTGACCGCGCATGAGCACCGCCAGCCTGCTCGATATCCCGCTGCCCCCGCGACGCCCCGTCGACTCGGTCATGGCGTCGCGCCGAGCCGACAGCTTCGGCAAGCGCTCCATCAAGGCATCGTCGAAGGACTTCGCCCTGCGCCTGGCGGTCACCATGACCGACCTCACCACGCTCGAGGGCAAGGATTCCCCCGAGAAGGTCCGGTCGCTCTGCCGCAAGGCGATCGATCCCGCCCCAGCGCTTTCGCGCGCCCTCGAGGCGGCGGGGCGCGCCCCAATCCCCTCGGTGGCGGCCATCTGCGTGTATCCGAACCTCGTGGCGACCGCCCGCGAGGCCCTCGCGGGCTCGCGCGTGAAGATCGCCTCGGTGGCCACGGGCTTCCCCAGCGGCCAGTTTCCCCTCGATCTTCGGCTGGATGACGTGCGCCGTGCCGTCGGCGAGGGCGCGCACGAAATCGACATGGTGATCAGCCGCGGTGCCTTCCTCGCGGGCCGCTATGCCGAGGTCGCCGACGAGATCGCACGCGTGAAGGAGGCTTGTGGCCACGCCCACCTCAAGGTCATCCTCGAGACTGGCGAGCTCGAGACCCTCGACGCCGTCCGCTTCGCGAGCGACTTGGCCATCTGTGCCGCCTTCGCCGCAGGACCGGCCGCCGACGGCGATGTCTTCATCAAGACCTCCACGGGAAAGGTGACTCCCGCAGCCACCATGCCTGTGGTCCTGGTCATGCTCGAGTCGATCCGCGATGCGTTCGAGGCCACAGGCGTCCGCGTCGGCATGAAGCCCGCGGGAGGCATCCGATCGGCCAAGGCCGCCATCGCCCAACTGGTCATGGTGCATGAGACGCTGGGTGCGGACTGGCTCCAACCGCATCTCTTCCGATTCGGCGCCTCGACGCTGCTCAACGATCTCCTGCGGCAGGTGGCCCGCTTGAACCGCGGCGGCTACGCGGCACGCGACGATTTCTCTGAGGCGTGAACCGACAGTGAGATGTTCGCGCGGCTTCCTGTGACGATCTTTCAAGATCTTGCGCGATTCGAAGGCTTCGGTGGCCGATGGGAACTTTGCTGAAACTGGGGTGAGAAGCAAAATACGGAGGCGGGTTTCGCGTATCTTCTCCGCCTCGAGGTTCGCAACGCTGGGTATCCCGCCCAGATTCCCGTTCATTTCTCTTCGCGAGCCTCGTCACGCACGGTGTTGCAGTCAATGTCGGAGTTGTGTGCTCGATTTCCTCGCGCCCTGCCCCCCATGGTCGCCGACCATGGACGCTCGGCACATCCGCACGGAGGCGGACCGGAGTGCATCCGGTGCGTCGCATGCCGTGAGGTGGCCGCATGAGCGAGGCGATTCCCGCAGCAAAGCGCTCCCGCAAGAGCCCCGGCGAGACCCTGCACAGCTACCGCGTCCGCAAGTGGCTCGGTGACGGCGCGTTCAGCGTCGTCTACCTCGTCGACGACGGCAAGAGCCATGTGCAGTACGCGCTCAAGCATGTGATCTCGGAAGGCGACAAGGAGGACCGCTACCTCGAGCAGCTCCGCATGGAGTGGGAGGTCGGCCGCAAGCTCAAGCATCCGAACATCCGCGACATCGTCGACCTCAAGGGCGATGGCGGCTTCGGCTTCCTCCGCAAGCCGGGCAAGGACCTCGGCCTGATCATGGAGATGATCGACGCCCCGAGCCTCGAGGACATGCTGCAGAAGGGCGAGCTGCGCTTCTCCATTCCCGAGTGGATCGGCATCTTCCGCGACGTGGCGAGCGCGCTCGTGCACATCCACGAGAAGGGCTACGCGCACGCCGACATGAAGCCGAACAACATCCTCTGGGATGAGAAGCACACCAAGGTCATCGACCTCGGCCAGGCCTGGAAGATCGGCTCCACCAAGCCGCGCATGTCGGGCACCGCGGGCTATGTGGCGCCCGAGCAGCCGCTCATCGAGCCGATCACGGCCCAGACCGACGTGTTCAACTTCGGCGCCACCATGTACCGCCTGCTGCGCGGCAAGTTCGCGCCGCAGACCGTGCAGCGGAAGTACCCCAAGGATTTCCAACTGCCCGAGTCGATGATGGGCGAGACCACGCCGCTCGCGCAGTGGAATCCGCAGATCCCCGAGCGGCTGAGCGACCTCGTCCTCAACTGCCTCGAGGTCGAGCCCGCCAAGCGCAAGTACATGACCTATGTGCTCAAGCAGCTCGAGTCCATGGCGCCCGTGACCGCGGCGAAGTGACGCACGGCGGACACGCCCTCGACGAACTCGCGTGGTGAAGACCGTATCCGCGGAACTCAGAGTTCCGTGGCCGCGCCGGCCCAGTCTGGCTCCCACACCGCGTATCCGCCCAGGAACGCGTTGGAGTTCGCGCCCAGCATGCAGCCCTCGGGAACTTCCTTGATCGCCTTGGAATTGCCCCCTCCGAGCACGACGATGTCGGGCAGCACCGCGGCGCGCAGCAGACGCACCGTTTCGGCCACGTGCCCGCGCCACTTGCGCGTGCCGTTGCGTTCGCGGCCGCGGATGCCGACGTAGTCCTCGAAGGTGCGTCCCTTCTTGAAGGGAAGATGCGCCAGCTCCATGGGCAGCACGATGCGGCCAGCGATCATGCAGGTTCCGAGCCCCGTGCCCAGCCCGAGGAACAGCATCTTCTCGTTGGTGAGGCCCGCGGCCCGGTGGCTGCCGATCGCCTGCATGGCGGCGTCATTGAGGATCTTCACGGGCACGCCGAACGCGGCGCGGTAGTCGAAGTCCCGCCAGCCGGGGCCGAGATTCACCGGATCCTGCAGCGGGCGTCCGTTGCGGATGGGCGTGGGAAGACCGATGGTGATCGCGTCGACGCGCTCACCCGCGAGGAGCTTGGGCAGATCGACCGCAAGCTGCTCGGGCGTGTAGCTCGGCCCCGACGGCGCGGCGCGCTTGTCGTCCCAGTGGGCGCAGCGGGCCTTGGCATTGGTTCCGCCGATATCGAGGGCGCAGATGACCTTGGCACCGGAAACGTGGGGGGTGGACGGACCGATCGTGGACATACGCCGATTGTGTCGGGAAATCCGCCGTTCGGGTTCAGTCGGGATGGCGGGACGCGGGAGATTTCCCGCCGATCCCATCCCGTCCGCTCACGACTTCCGTCGCACCGGCAGCTGCACCTCCGACCACTTGACGCGGTTGGCGATGTACGGGCCGTTGTAGTGGAAGGCCCGCGGCTCGCCCGCGATCTCGTACTCGGGGTGTTCCTTGAGCCAATCGTGGAGGAGCGTGAGGCCCTTCTCGACGATGCCTGTCCCATACGGGCCATTCATGCCGATCGCGAGGACCTGCATCTCGGGGCGGTCGGTGACCACCACCTTGCGGTCCTTCTTGTCGGCGCCAGAGGGGGCGAGTTCTGCGGTGCGGTAGAGGAAGCTCATGGTCCACGACATCGAGTCCTTGGCCGCCTGCTTGCCCGTCGCGGGGTCGAACATGTCGCGGTAGTCCATCTCCACCGGGCTGGTCATGGCGATGTCGTTGCGCTTGATGTGGTTGAACAGCGGGAAGAAGCCCATGTTCATGCCGAAACCGGGCGAGCCCTCGGAGACGTACTCGGCGCGGCGCACGCTCGGATACCGCTTGACATCGATGGCGCCGGGCGGCGTGGGCTCGGGATAGCCCGCGGGCAGCGGACTCTCGATGCGCGACGGTCCGTAGCGGAACTCGCCGTTGATGACCTCGATCGACGCCTCCATGTCGCCTCCGACACGGGTGATGAGCGACGGCGTGCGCACGGCACCCGGCGCGTCGGCGCCAGGCTCCGAGGCGCGTCCGGAATGGCTGGGGGCGGCGGTCATCAGGGGCTGCCCGCCATCCTCGCCACGCGACACGGCGCCGGGAGACGACTCGGAGGGCTTCACGGGATCGGGAATCTTGCTTGGATCGGTCTCGTACGAGACGCAGGCGGCGGTGAGCGGCAGGAGCGCGAGGGCGAGAAGGGTCCGGATCATGGGTCTGGTTTCGCTGCGGACGCGGGACGAGATTCGCGCTTGTAAGATCGGTCCCGTGAATCCCTCGCCCTTCGCCTACGCCCCCGCACCCGAGAGCGTGCGCCCCGCGCTCAAGCCGAGTTACGGGCTCTTCATCGGTGGCTCGTTCGTCGCGCCTCGGTCGGGCAGGAGCTTCCGCACCATCAACCCCGCCACCGAGGAGCCGATCGCGGAGGTGGCGGACGCCGGCGCCGCCGATGTCGCGCGGGCGGTCGAGGCAGCGCGCAAGGCGTTCCCGAAGTGGTCGAAGACCAAGCCCGCCGAACGC
Source organism: uncultured bacterium (assembly GCA_903856525.1). Lineage (GTDB taxonomy): Bacteria > Planctomycetota > Phycisphaerae > Phycisphaerales > SM1A02 > QWPT01. The sequence goes on from CAIOCH010000098.1 coordinate 13,547, forward strand.
GCGAAGCTCCTCTTCCGCATCGCACGGCGCGTCCAGGAGCGCTCCCGCGAGCTCGCCGTGCTCGAGTCGATGAACGGCGGCAAGCCCATCAAGGAGTCGCGCGACGAGGACCTGCCGCTGGTCGTGCAGCATTTCTTCCACCACGCGGGCTGGTGCGACAAGCTCGCGTACGCGTTCGCGGGCGCGCAGCCGAGGCCGGTGGGCGTGTGCGGGCAGATCATCCCGTGGAACTTCCCGCTCATGATGGCCGCGTGGAAGCTCGCGCCCGCGCTCGCGTGCGGCAACACCTGCGTGCTCAAGCCCGCCGAGACGACGCCGCTCACCGCGCTCATGCTCGCCGAGATCCTGCAGGAGTGCGGGCTTCCCGACGGCGTGGTGAACATCGTGACCGGCGGCCCCGACGCGGGACGCGCGATCACCGCGCTCGCGGGCGCGAAGAACGGGATCGACAAGATCGCCTTCACCGGCTCGACCGAGGTCGGCAAAGCGATCGCGAAGGCGGTCGCCGGCACGGGCGTGAAGCTCACGCTCGAGCTCGGCGGCAAGAGCCCGAACATCGTGTTCGCCGACGCGGCGCTCGACCAGGCGGTCGAAGGCGTGGTGAGCGGCATCTGGTTCAACCAGGGCCATGTGTGCTGCGCGGGATCGCGGCTCTTCGTCGAGGAGTCGATCCACGACGACTTCGTCGCGCGCCTCGGGCGCCGCATGCAGCAGCTGCGCGTGGGCGACCCGCTCGACAAGAACACCGATGTCGGCGCGATCAACTCGAAGGCGCAGCTTGCGACGATTCAACGCTTCTTGAAGGCGGGCTCCGACGAAGGCGCAGAGAAGTTCGAGGTCGCCTGCGACCTGCCGAAGAAGGGCTTCTGGTGCCGTCCGTGCATC
>CAIOCH010000099.1 GCA_903856525.1 uncultured bacterium
CGCATGGCCAAGGAACTCGTGGCGCCGCAGGAGATCGAGCGCAAGCGCATCGAGATCGCGGCGGCCGCCGAGGCGGAGAAGCGGCGCATCGAGGCCAAGGGTGAGGCCGACGCGGTGATGCTCAAGTACCAGGCCGAGGCGGAGGGCGTGCGCAGCGTGCTCGAGGCCAAGGCCGACGGCTATCGCCGCCTGATCGAGAGCTGCGGCAGCAACCCGCAGGTCGGGCCGACGCTGCTCCTCATCGAGCAGCTCCCGCAGCTGGTGGCCGAGCAGGTCAAGGCGATCTCGTCGCTCAAGATCGACAAGATCACCGTGTGGGACACGGGCACCACCCGCGATGGACGCAACACCACGAGCGACTTCCTCGCGGGCATGGTGGGAAGCCTCCCCCGGCTGCACGAGCTGGCGCGGCAGGCGGGCATCCAGCTGCCATCGGCGCTGGGCAAGGTCGACGAGGCGCGGCAGGGAATCTTCGATGCCGACAAGACGGACGGCGCGGACGAGGCCTCGGAAACCGAGTCGCCGCGTCGTGCGCGCTGAGGTCCCCGCCAACTCGCCGCCGCCTGGCTATTTGGCCGGTTTCGTCGCCGCGGCCACATCGACCAGCATGCCCGGCTGCACGAAGGCGGGCGGATTCTCGAGCGCGTAGATCACCTGCATGACGCGGGTGTCGATGCGCTCGCTGTTCTCGCCCGTGAGGGTGCGCTTGGGGGCGATGTCGGGCACGATGCGCACGAAGCGCAGCGGCACCTGCAGCTTGCTGCCACCGCGGATCGACGCGACGGCCTCGCCCGAGGTGTCGAAGCGCCAGCTGTCGAGTTCGTCGATGTCGGTGCGGACATGCAGCGTGGTGAGGTCGCCGAGGCGCAGCAGGGCGGATGCGTTCGGTCCCGCGGCCTTGTACTCGCCGGGACGCGCGTCGAGCTTGAGCACCGTGCCGTCGATCGGCGCGCGCACGATGAGGAGGTCGCGCGCCGTGGTCGCCTGCGCGAGCTCCGCCTCGGTGCCGGCGAGTTCGGATTCGGCGGTGCGCACATCGCTGCGGGCGACCGCGAGGTCCTCGGGGTAGGTGCCGATCTCCACGCGCGCGAGCTTGGCGCGGGCGTCGGCGAGGTTCGCGTCGGCGAGCGCCACGCTGAACTCGAGGGTGGGCTGCTCGTTGGCGGTGGTGCCGCGGTCGGTCACCTTGAGCAGGCGCTCGAGCCGGCCCTTGGCGTCGCTGAGCGCCGCGGCGCGCGCGTCGACGAGCGCCTTGGCCTCGGCGAGATCCTCGGCGCGGGGCCGGGCCACGAGCTGCGCCACGCGGGCCTCGGCGGCTGCGACGCGCGACTTGGCAGTCTCGACCTTGGCGCGCGCGGCGGCGAGCCTCGCGTCGGCGTCGCGGGCGTCGATCTCGATGAGCGGCTGGCCCTTGGTCACGCGGTCGCCTTCCTTGACCATCACCTGCGCCACGATGCCGCCCACCTGCGTGCCCAGCAGGATGGTCTCGCTCGACGGCTCGACGATGCCCACGCCCGCCACGCGGTTGGGGAAGGGGATCGGCGCGGGCGCGGCGGGTGCCGGGCCCGTCCGGGGCGGCGCGTTGAACCTGGCGACGGCGAGTCCCGTGACTGCGAAGCCGCCGAGGGCGAGGATCGGGAGGGCGATCAGTCGGATCTTCATAGTGGCTTGCTTCCTGCGCGGATCTCGATGTTCTTGATCAGTCCGTCGTCCATCTGCGCGATGCGGTCGGCGAGGTGGAAGATGCGGTCGTCGTGGGTCACGACGATCACCGCGCGGTCGTGCTGGTGCGAGCGGTCGCGGATGAGCGACATCACGCGGCGGCCGAGCTCGGCGTCGAGCGCGCTGGTGGGCTCGTCGCACACGAGGAGGCGCGGCTCGTGGATGAGCGCGCGCGCGATGGCCACGCGCTGCTGCTGGCCGCCCGAGAGTTTGAGCGGCGCGCTCTTGCCGCGGCCCTCGAGGCCAAGGGTGGCGAGGAGTTCGTTGGCCTTCTTGACCGCGGCGCCCACCGATTCGCCCTTGAGGACGAGCGGCACGGAGACATTCTCCGCGACCGTGAGCTGGGGCACCAGGTTGAACTGCTGGAAGATGAAGCCGACGTTGTCGCGGCGCCACGCGCTCAGGCGGTCGCGGCGCAGCGCGTTGAGGTCCTGCCCGAACACCTCGAGCTCGCCCTTGTCGCGCGAGAGGAGTCCCGCGAGGATCGAGATGAGCGTGGTCTTGCCGCAGCCCGAGGGCCCGACGAGCATGGTCATCTCGCCCGCGGGCACGTCGAAGTCGACGCCGCGCAGCGCCCGCACGGTGCTTTCGCCCTTGCCGAAGGTCTTCTCGACCGCGCGCAGGCGGATGGCGAGATCGGTCGCGGTGGTTGCTCCGGCCATCGTCACGCCCCCTTGAACACATCGGCGGGGTCGAGCCGCACGACCTTCCACATGCTGATGACGCTGGCGAGCACGCAGATGACCAGCACCGCGCCCGCGGCGATGAGCGGGATCTGCCAGAGCATCTTGAACGCGAGCTTGCCGCCCGCGGCGCTGAGGCCGAACGCGCTCACGGCGCCGAGCCCGAGCCCGAGGCCGAGCACGCCCGCCACGAGCGCCTGCAGCGCCACCATGCCGAGCAGGAGCCGGCTCGACGCGCCCATCGCCTTGAACGCGCCGAAGTAGCGCAGGTTGTCGAGGGTGAAGTTGTAGAACATCTGCCCGGCGATGGCCACGCCCACGAAGAACCCGAGCGCGATGGCGATGCCGAAGTTGATGGGGATGCCCGTCTCGCGCATCCAGTAGCCGAGCGTGCGCATCGAGTAGTCCCACGGCTGCATGGCCTCGAGCCCCGTTTCGGCGCGGATGCGCGCGGCGAGATCAGCGGGGGCGACGCCTTCGTTGGCGCCCACCAGCACGGTGCTCATCACGCGCCGCGACGGCGGCGCGTAGGTGACGGCGCGCGAGTACACGGTGTAGATCGTGGGTGCCGCGACGAAGGTCTCCGCGCACCGGACGAGCCCCACCACGCGGGCGCGGCGCTCGTTGAGCTCGATGATGTCGCCGATCTCGACGGGCCGCATCGGGGCGCTCGGATCGAACACCTGCCCCGGCGCTGGCACGGCGCCCGGCGGCAGGTCGGCGGGAAAGCGCAGCTGCTGCTGGCTCGAGCCCACCTCGACCATGACCGCGTCGGGCATGCGCAGGTCGGCGATCGAACCTGCGACCACCTCGGCGGGAGCGCCCGCGAGTGTGTCATCGTCGATGCCCACCACATCGCACACCTTGCGCGAGCCGTCGGGCAGCGTGGCGACGAGAAGGCCCTTGTAGAGCGGCGCGGCCCACGCCACGCCCGTGACGCCGCGCACCCGCGGCAGCGCCGTGGCGCGGAGCGGCTTGGGCTCGTCCACATACGACTGCGTCGGGTCGAACACCCAGAGGTCGACATGGCCCACCTCGCCGATGAAGGCGAAGGTGCGGCTCATGAGACCCACGAAGATCGACGCCTGCTGGGCGATCAGGAGCGACGCGAAGCCGAGACCGAGCAGGATCCCGTAGAACTTGGCGTTGTCGCCGAAGAGCATCTTGATCGCAAAGCGGAACATGGGCCTACTGCTTCGCCTTCCCAGAGGACGCGGTTCCGGGCTGCGTGGCGCGCGCCTTCTCGCGCCGGGCCTCGCGCCAGGCGGCGTACGCCTCCCACGCGATCGGCAGCACGCTCACGAGGATGATGAGCAGGATGACCTTGGAGAAGTTGTTCTTGACGATGGGGATGTTGCCGAACAGCGCGCCCGCGCCCACGAAGCCCACCACCCAGATGAAGGCGCCGATCACGTTGAAGGCCAGGAAGCGGCCGTAGTTCATGGTGCCCACGCCCGCCACGAACGGCGCGAAGGTGCGCACGATGGGCACGAAACGAGCGTAGATGATGGCCTTGCCGCCGTGCTTCTCGAAGAAGCGCTGCGTCTTCTCGAGATGGCCCTTCTTGAGGAAGCGGTACCTGCCGCTGAAGGCCGGCGGGCCGATGGCCTTGCCGATGTGGTAGTTGAGCGCGTCGCCCAGCACCGC
>CAIOCH010000100.1 GCA_903856525.1 uncultured bacterium
ATCTACACCATCGGCCTCGGTACCAAGGGTTTCGCCAACGTGCCGGTGCAGACGCCGTTTGGCACCCGCATGCAGCGCGTGCCGGTGTCGATCGACGAGAAGACGCTCACCGAGATGGCCGATGCGACGGGCGGCCGCTACTTCCGCGCCACCGACAGCGACAGCCTGACGCGCATCTACGAGACCATCGATGCGCTCGAGAAGAGCTCGATCGAGGAGTCGCGGCAGACCCGCTACCGCGAGCTGGCCGTCGCGGGATGGACGGTCGCGCTGCCGCTCCTGCCGGCCATCGAGGTACCCGCGTTGCTGGCGATCGCCTTCGTGCTGCTCGCACTCGAGGTCGTGCTCGCCTCCACCCGACTCAGGAGCCTCGCCTGACATGCGCACGGCCGCGGACAACATCGCCAGCGTCGTGCTCCAGGGCATGGGCATCCCCGGATTCGAATTCAGCCGACCCGAGGGCGGGGCGTGGTTCATCGCGGCAGCGGGCTGCGTCGCGCTCCTCGTGTGGCTCTCCGCCTGGAGGCACCGCGCGCGGGCGCGGCTCGCCGATCCGGTGCTCCTCGCGCGCATCGCGCCATCGCTTGCGAACGCCCGCAGCGGTCTGCGCGCCGCGCTGCTCGCCGCGGCGCTGGTGCTGCTCGTGCCCGCGCTCATGGATCCGCGCGCGGGCACCACGCGTGAGCCGGTGGAGCAGCGCAGCATCGATGTGATGGTGGTGGTCGACGTCTCGCGCAGCATGCTCGCTGAGGACGCCGCCCCCAACCGCCTCGCGCGCGCCAAGCAGTTCGCATCCGATCTCGTCGAGGCCGTCGGCAGCGACCGCGTTGGGCTCATCGAGTTCGCGGGAGTGCCGTCGCTGCGCTGCCCGCTCACGTTCAACCACCGGACCTTCCGCACGCAGCTCGAGGCGCTCTCGCCGCAGTCGACCGTGCGCGGCGGCTCCATGCTCGGTGACGCCATCCGGCTCGCCACCTCCAGCCTCGCGGGGCAAGGCACGGGCAAGGCGATCGTCATCCTCTCCGACGGCGAGGACATGCAGAGCGAGCCCGTCGAGGCCGCCGCCGTCGCGGTGCGGGACCATGGCATCCGCGTGGTCACGGTGGGCATCGGCGACACGCGGGAGGGCGCACGCATCCCCGTGTACGAGCGCGGCCAGCGGCGCTACATCGTGCACGAGGGCCAGGAGGTCTGGTCGCGCATGGATCCGCGGCTGCTCGCGCAGGTCGCCGACGCCGGACAGGGCTACTTCGTCGAGGCCGGAGTGTCGCAGGCCGACATGGAGCAGGTGGCGCAGCTGCTTTCGGCGAATCTGGAGAAGACCACGCGCGAGCGCTCGGATGTGTCGAGCAAGCAGCCGCTCTTCCAGCTGTTCGCGGGGCTCGCGCTTGCGTGCCTGCTGGGGGAGTCGCTGCTGGCACCAAGGGTGCGAAGGAGAAACGTCCCGTGACTCGAACGACCCCGTACGCGGTTCCGTCGTGTCGGTGCATCGCCGCACTCACCGCTGCTGCGGCACTCGCCTGCAGCGCGGGGAGCTCCGCGCAGGAGCCCGCGGCGCGTCCCACGCTCGCTGCGGAGCATGCCCGCGCCCTGCTCGACGCCGCGGCCGACCCGACGAACGCGCCACCCGCCGAGCGCCTGTACAACGCGGGCGTGTCGATGTACCGCGCGAGCGAGTTCGCACTCGCCCGCGAGCTGTTCGCCGCGGCTGCGGAGCGCGCGAAAGCAGGCGTCGCGGCGCGGTCGATGTACAACCGCGGCACCACGAGCTACGCCGAGGCGCTGCGCGCGATGCAGGATGCGCAGGGTGCGTCTCCCGCCGGAAGCCCCGGTGGATCCGGGCAGTCCCCGCAGTCCGACATCATGGGCGCGACGATCCAATCGCTCGAGCGCTCCCTGCGGGAGCTCAAGGACGCCGTGCGCGCCGATCCCACCGACGCCGACGCGCGCGCCAATGCCGAACTCGCGCACCGCGTGCTCAAGGAGCTGAAGCAGCAGCAGCAGCAGCAACAGCAACAGCAGAGTGGCGACCAGGATCAGGAGCAGAACCAGCAGCAGGATCCGCAGCAGAATCAGGACGGCCAACAGCAGGAGTCCGGGCAGGGCGAGCAGCCGAATGACCAGGAGCAGAACGGGCAGCAGGATCCACAGCAGCGGCCGCAGGACGGGCAGCAGTCCGATTCCGACCGAGAGGGCGATCGCAACGAGAAGTCCGATCGCACCCCGGAGGAAGAGTCCGAGTCGAAGTCCGAACCGAAGTCCGAACCGAAGCGCGAGCCGAAGCCAGCATCGAACCCCGACGCGAAACCGACGGACGAGACCGCGCAGAAGGCCGATGGGAAGGCCACCCCCAAGCCCATGACCCGCCAGGAGGTCGAGCGCCTCCTGCAGCGCATCCGCGACAAGGAGCGCGCGCGGCTGCTCGATCGCATGGAGCGCGAGCGCGCCCGCACGCAACCCGCGCCGAAGGACTGGTAGTCTTCGGCCCACCACGACGACATGATCCCCGCCCGACTCCGCCAACTTCTGCTCGCCCTCGGCTGGATCGCCGCGCTCTGCGCGACGCCGGTGCTGCGCGCCCAGGGCATCGTGGCCCGCGTGGCCACGCAGGAGGCGTTCGTGAACGAACCGCTGCGGGTGGCGGTGAACATCACCGATGTCGAGGACTTCGACGGGCCGTCCTTCGAGCAGGTCGACGGACTCGAGATCAAGCGTCTGCCCGGCGAGCAGACCTCGACGAGCATCCAGACCGTGAATGGCCGCACCACGCAGCAGCGCACCGTGGGCATGACCTTCGAGGTCACCGCGACGCGCGCGGGCGAGTTCGCCATACCCGCCTTCAGCATCGTGGCAGGCGGGCTCACCTATGCATCCAAGCCGATCTCCCTCAAGGTGTCGGTGCCGCAGGGAAGCGACAACCTCCTCATGGTGCGGGTGACTGGCTCGCCGTCGGCGGTCTACATCGGCCAGCGTGGCGGCATCAATCTCGAGCTCTGCATCAAGCGGTACAGCGACGCCGGCATGGGCATCACGCTCGACGAGGCGTCGATGTGGTCGCTCGTCGACCTGCAGGGTTCGAGCTGGGGCGTGTTCACGCCGCCGCTGCAGAAGATGCTGTCGGAGAACCGCCGCCCGCGCGGCGAGCTGCGCATGGTCGACGGCACGGAGTGCTATGTGTACAGCATCGCCAAGGAGTTCGACCCGATCGCGGTGGGCACACCGAGCGTGGGCGACGTGCGGGTGCGCATGGAGTACCCGACGCGGCTGCAGCGCGGCAGCGACTTCTTCATGGCCAACCGCCTTTCGGTGGCTGCGGCGCGCACGCTCAACGTGTCGCCCAAGTCGATCGACGTGTCCGTGCTGCCCGTTCCCGAGGGCGGGCGGCCAAAGGGCTGGAACGGCGCGGTGGGCGACTTCGAGCTGCTGGTGGTGGCGAAGCCGCTCGACGTGGCGGTGGGCGACCCGATCACGCTCACCATGCGGCTGAGCGACCGCTCGGGCACGGCATCGCTCGAGGGGCTGCAGGCGCCGTCGCTGACGGAGCAGTCGGCCTTCGCCGAGTCGTTCCGCGTGCCCAGCGAGGCGGCGTCGGGCACCGTCGAGGGCCGCAGCAAGGTCTTCACCCAGTCGATCCGCGCCCTCGGTGATGGCGTGCGCGAGATCCCGCCCGTGGAGCTCTCGTTCTTCGACCCGGCGAGCGGGACCTTCCGGTCGGTGCGCAGCGCCCCGATCGCGCTCACCGTGCGACCGAGCGCCCTCGTGCGGGTGGACGCACCGGAGTCGGCGGCAGGCGACGACGCCGCCAAGCCCTCGCTCACGAGCGTGGCCGGCGGCTTGGTGGCCAACATGTCCGTCGACGAGGTGCGCGTGCCGCGGACTGCGGGCATCCTGCAGCTGGCGCTCGCCGTTGGACTGCCGCTCGGCGCCTTGCTGACGACCTCGCTGCTGTCGGCGCTGGCACGGCGCGTCGATCCGAGGTCCGCGCAACGGACACTGGCGATGGGGAGGCTCGAGCAGGCGCTCTCATCCTCGCCGGCACCGGAGGCCGTGGAGTCGGCCATGCTGCGGTTCATCGCGGCAAGACTTGGCGTCTCGGCGGCGGGATTCTCGCGCAAGGACGCCTGCGAGGCGCTTGCGCGTGCCGAGGTCGATGCAGCGACCGTCGAGCGCACCGACCGGTTCCTGCGCGAATGCGAGCGCGCACGCTATCTCGGCGGCGCCGTCGCGCACGAGCAGGCGCTCGAGGTGGCGCGCGTGATCGAGACGGGCACGAAGGACCTCCGCCTCGCGGCACGGGGGAGTGCGGCATGAAGCTGCTCCACCTCCTCCATTCCTCCCTGGTGCTGGTGTTCCTGCTCGCGCTCATGCTCATGGGCGGCCGCGATGGCGATCCCGCGCAACTCGCACAGGCCGAGGCGCGCTACAGCGAGGGCATGGAACTCCTCGCCGGCGACCCGAACCTCGCGCGGGAGAAGTTCCGCGAGAGTGCCGACATCCTCGCTGCGTCGGAACTCGACACCGCCGGCATGCACTTCAACCGCGCGAACGCGCTGCTGCGGGCGGGTGATCTCGGTGAGGCCATCGCGTCGTACCGCGCCGCGCAGCTGCGCGCGCCCGCCGATACCCGGATCGCCGCCAACCTCGCCGAGGCGCGCGGCAAGATCCTGCGCCCGCTCGGCGAGCCTGCGCCGACCACACTCGATCAGGCGCGCGGTCTCTGGTCGTGGCTCGGGGAGCACACGCGCCTGCTCATCACCGCCGCACTCGGCTTCGCCGCGATCATCGCGCTGAGCTTCCGGGTCCGCGCCACGGCCATCGCGTGCGCCGCGCTCGGCGCCATCTTCGCCCTCACGGTGGCCGCCGACATCACCCGTCGCACCACCGCCGACCTCGCGGTCGTCACCGCCCCCACCACGCTGCGCAAGGGCAACGGCGAGGGTTTCGACCCCGTCTTCGCCGAACCCCTTCCCGTCGGCACCGAATGCCGCCTCCTCGAATCCCGCCCCGGCTGGCTCGAGATCGAAATCCGCGACTCCACCCGCGGCTGGGTCAAGGCCACGACCGCAGTCCGGGTCCCCTAGCCCCCAAGCCCGTCCTCATCTCGACGCGGATTCGGAACATCGTCCCTGCCTCGACGAGGATTCGAAATCGAACGCGCAGCGCGTTCGATCCGAAGCCCCACACACCATCGCCGACTCGACGAGGATTCGAA
>CAIOCH010000101.1 GCA_903856525.1 uncultured bacterium
GCCGCGGGCGCGAGCTCGGCGAGGAGCTTGGGATTGCGGATCGAGGCCTCGACGGCATGGGCGCGCAGCGCGGCCCACTGGTCGCGGGCGGCGCTGCGCAGGATCGCCGCGGGATCGGCTGCTGGATCCGCTGCGGAGTCCGGCGCGGCAGCCTGTGCCGATGCCTGCACCTTGGACGATGCATCGATTGCCGGCGCGCCGCGTGGCGTGGCCGGCGAAACGGTGCCCGTCGCCGCGCCCACTGCGGCGGGCGCACCGCCCGTGACCGTTGCGGTGGATGCCGTCGCCGCGGGGGTCGTCGTCGCATCAGCCGCCGCGGCGGCGCTGGTTCCGCTCGAGTTCGAGGCGTCATCGCCGTCGACCTGCGCCGGTGCGACCGAGACAGCGCCCTCCATCGAACGCGCCTTGGAGCTGAACTGGGCACGCGCGGTGGCGGGGTCCATCTTGGGTGCACACGCGCCCAGGACGGAGAGCGCGATCGAACCGGCGATGGCCACGGGCCACGCGGGGTGCGCGGAATGGCGCGGCTCCGTGCAGCCGTGCGGGACATCGTGATTGCGCGTCGATTCGGTCGCCATCGTTCAACTCCGTTCGAACGTGAGGGCTGTGCAGGCCAGGTCCGCGTGCAGGGCGCATCGCGGGTGCGGGGAGGATATCGCCGGGGACATCGCCGGGGATGCCGCCGGGGATATCGGCGAGGTTGGATTCCTCGGTGCAACGACGATCACCGCAGGAATCCGAAGACGGGGAGCGGAAGGGATCGCAGGCTCGGGCTCGGGATCGCTCAGACGATGGGAACCGCGGCGACAGCCTCGAAGTCGCGGCGGGTGCGGATGAGGCCAATGGCGAGGAGGCCGAGCGCGGTGAACGATGTGGCGTTGGTGAGCCAGTAGCTGGGCGGGACCCCGGTCGATGGCGTGGGGGTGGCCACGAACGACCCGTCGGTCTCCGGGGCGAGCCCCTCCAGCACCCGTCCAGCCGCGTCGATGGAGGCGGAGATACCCGTGTTCACGCAGCGCACCACCGGTGTGTCGAGCTCGATGGCGCGGAGCTGGGCCACCTGGAGGTGCTGGCGACGACCCGCGCGCGATGGACCGAACCAGCCATCGTTCGACAGGTTGACGGCGATGCCTGCGACGCGCTTGCCCTCGGCGAAGACGATGCGGCGCGAGGCCCAGGCCTGGGTGATCTCGAAGCAGATGGGAACGCCGATCGTCACCGCCGCCGCGCCGTCGCGACCAGGTACCGCGAGGACCTGCGGCTGCGCCGCGGCCTCGAGATCGAAGGTCATCCCGTCGGCTCCGAGGGCGAGGAGCTGCGCCTCGAGCCAGTCGGAGTTGGAGATGATCGGCATGGTCTCGCCGAACGGCGTGAGGTAGATCTTGTCGGTGCGGCCGAGCACGCCGTCCGCACCCACCAGATAGGCGCTGTTGAACTGCTCCGACCAGCGGAAGCGGTTGCCTTCGACGCGGAGGCCGAGGTACGCGGGCGAACCGACGAGGAGTGGTGCGTCGATGCGGGTCGCGAGATCGCGCATCGCCTCCTCGTAGCGGTTGCCGGGATAGTAGCCGCCGTCGACGAGGGTCTTGATCGACTCGGGTTCGAGACCGAGTCCGGGCAGCATGGTCTCAGGCCAGAGCGCCGCGGTGAGCCGCGAGGCGCCGTCCGGATCGGATCCGCCGCTGCGGGCAGCGCGCGCGCCATCGATCGTGAGGCGGGCGAAGGCGAGGAAGTCCTCGATCTGCGCGTCGGGCGGCCAGTCGAGCTTGTTCGACATGGGCAGGTTGGTCTGCACGACGAGGAGGCGCGGCGTGTCGGTGGCGCGGGCGATGCGCGCGTCGACGGCGGCGATGCGCGCGGTTCCGTACCCGATCGCGAGCGCGAGCATCGTGAGCGCCACGATCGGCGAGAGGATGCGCGCGCGGTCGGCGCGGGTCCACAGGTCCACTGCGGCGCCGGCGACGAGCGCGGCGAGCGCGGTGACCATCCAGCCGCCGCCGAACGCCGCGACCTGGGCGATCGTGGTCCATTCCACCAGCGGATGCGCCGTGAAGAACCATGCGTATCCGCTGCACACGAGCTCGCCGCGCAGGCACTCGATCGACACCAGGGCAACGGGAAGTGCGAGCGCCATGGGCCATCGGCGGCCGCCTTGCCCGACGAGGGCGCGGAGGACGAGGGCGAGGACGACCGTCCAGCCCGTGAGGTAGAGGACGAGCACGGGCATGCCGAGTTCGGTGATATGGCGCATCCACCATTCGTGCGCCAGGAACGCGAGGAAGAACGGCACGCCCACCGCGGGGACGAGGGTGCGCGGGCGCGGCGCGCGCAGGACGGCGAGTGCGAGGAACGCGGGCCACGCGAACGCCAGCGGCCAGCCGGCGACGAAGGTGGCGGAGAGCGGGAAGGACAACGCGAACGCGAGCGCGGAGAGCGTGGCGAGGATCGCCGTGGCCCGTGCGGATCCGCGCCGTTCAGCGGCCTGCATAGTCGATCACGCGGCCGATCTCGGAGCGCAGGTCCTTGCGGTGGACGATGCGGTCGACGAAGCCGGCCTCGACGAGGAACTCCGAGGTCTGGAAGCCCTCGGGGAGATCCTGGCGGATGGTCTGCTTGATGACGCGCGGGCCAGCGAAGCCGATGAGCGCCTTGGGCTCGGCGAAGATGACATCGCCGAGCATGGCGAAGCTGGCGGTGACGCCGCCCGTGGTTGGGTCGGCGAGGACGGAGATGAAGAGCCCCCCTGCCTCGTCGAGACGGGCGAGCGCGGCGCTGGTCTTGGCCATCTGCATGAGCGAGAAACCCGACTCGTGCATGCGGGCGCCGCCCGAGCAGCTCACGGTGACCACGGGCAGGTCATGGTCGATGCCGCGCTCGATGGCGCGTGTGATCTTCTCGCCGACGACCGAGCCCATCGA
>CAIOCH010000102.1 GCA_903856525.1 uncultured bacterium
CCCACGAACTCGCTCTACATCCTGGGCGAGGCGCCGCAGATCGCCATGGTCGAGTCGTTCGTGCGCGAGCTCGACATCCCGTCGCCCGAGGAGCTGCCGCCGCTGCGGCTGCTCCAGCTGCGCGGCGGCGATGCCGTGCAGGTCGCGGCGATGCTCGCCAAGCGCTACGACGAGCGCGCGCCCGAGGAGCGCCGCTCCAAGCCGGTGCGCATCGAGGCCGACGGCACCACCAACACGCTCATCGTCACCGCGCACGCGCTGGTGTTCGAGGAGATCAAGGGATTCATCGCCGAGCTCAACCGCGCCGGCGACACGGGCGCGGGCCCCACGCGCGAGACCTTCGTGATGGCGCTCAAGGCCGCCAAGGCCACCGATCTCGCCGCCGCGCTCGACAAGCTGTACCCGCCGCCGCCCGTGCCGCTCGATGCGCGCGGCCGCGCGCTGCCGCACCTCCAGAAGCCCAAGGAGGTGTTCGTCACCGCCGACGGCACCACCAACTCCCTCATCGTCGAGGCGCCCTCCGAGCGCCGCGCCAGCTTCGAGCAGCTCGTGCTCACGCTCGACCGCACGCCGCTGCCGCCGCAGGCCGAGCTGCGCACGTACCGCGTGGAGCGCGGCGACATCGAGCGCATCGCGCAGTCGCTGCGCGACCTCGGTGCACGCGGCATGCTCTCGAAGCCGGGCGTCGACGGCGCCAAGCCGGTCGAGGTCGTCATCCAGACCGAGGCGCAGAGCCGCACGCTCATCGTGGCGGGCGACGAGGTGACCTTCGACAAGACCGAGCAGCTCCTCAAGCAGCTGCAGGCCGTGCCCACCAAGCGTGGCGTGCGCGTGATCGATGTGGGCGCGGGCGACGCCAACGCGCTGCTCGCCAAGGCGCTCAAGCTCGCGTCGCTCGAAACCGCCGAGGGGCAGTCGCCGCTCGTGGAGACCGAGGTCGACGTGGCAAACGGCACCATCGTGGCCAGCGGCGACGAGGAGCCGCTCGCGCGCTTTGCCGACGCGTGCCGCCAGCTCGTCACGGCCACCAGCCCGAGCGCCGATGTGCGCGTGATCCCCATGACCTACGCCAAGGCGGTCGACGCCAAGGCGTACCTCGACGGCCTCGCGGCCAGCCGGCTCGGCCAGAGCGCGGGCTTCGCCAAGGAGCCCGTGATCGAGGTGCTCGACCGCACCAACTCGCTGCTGGTCGCCGCCGATGCGCGGCAGCACGAGCTGCTGGCGGTGCTCCTCAAGAACCTCGACGTGCAGCAGGGCTCCACGCCGCCGCTGCGCATCCTGCAGCTGCGCACCGCCGATGCGGCCACGCTCGCCAACGCGCTCATGCAGACCTACGGCCAGCGCTCGCCCGAGGAGAAGGGCGCCAAGCCCGTGCAGATCACCGCCGAGGCGCAGACCAACGCGCTCATCGTGGCGGCGCACCCCGATCTCCTGCCCGAGATCCAGCAGATCGTGGAGGACCTCAACGGCGCCACGCGGCAGAGCGCGAGCGACCGCGAGATCCGCATCTTCTCGCTCAGGATCGCCCGCGCCGCCGAGCTCGCGCGCACCATCGACGAGATGTACCCGCAGCCGCCCGTGCCCGTCGATCCGCGCGGGCGCGCCCGTCCCGAGCTGCAGCCGCCGCGCGAGGTGGTGGTGCGCGCCGACGCGCAGACCAACTCGCTCATCGTCGACGCGCCCATCGCGCGCATGGCCGGCTTCGAGAAGCTCGTCGAGCAGCTCGACCGCGCGCAGGCGATGCCCGACCAGGAGATCCGCACCTGGCGCCTCTCCGCCGCCAACCTCGAGGGCGTCGCCAAGACCATCCGCGACCTCGCCACGGGCGGCAAGTTCGGCCCCGAGGGCTCGAGCATGGTCGTCACCACCGAGGCCGTGTCGAAGACGCTCGTGGTGAGCGCCGCCGCGAGCGTGTTCCCGCAGGTCGAGCAGCTGGTGCGCGGCGTGGAGGGCGCGCCGCAGCCCGCGACCACGCTGCGCGTGTTCAAGCTCAAGGGCGCCAAGAGCGAGTCGCTCGCGGCGATCGTGCGCAGCGCGCTCGAGGGGCGCCTCGCCGAGATCGAGCCCACGCTCGCCGCCCGCGGCAGGAGCGTGCTCGACATCGCGCCCGACCGCCGCAGCAACGCGCTCATCGTGAGCGCGCCCGATGTGCTCATGCCCGTGGTGGAGGAGCTCATCCGCCAGCTCGACGACGGCGAGGGCGCCGTGTCGGGCGATCCGATCGTGCGCGTGCGGCCGCTGCTGTACGCCGACGCCACCGAGGTCGCGGCCAGCCTGGCGCAGGCGCTCGCGGCGGCCACCAATCCCGCCACGCGCGAGCCGCTCGCGGTCAAGGTGATTCCCGCCACGGGCTCGAACGCGCTCCTCATGGTCGGCCCCGTGTCCGACCTCGACGAGGCCGACAAGCTGATCGCGCCGCTCGACGAGCGGCCGGCGCTCGATTCGGTCGACGCCAAGACCTTCGCGCTGCGCAACGCCGATGCCGCGCGCATCGCGCCGCTCGTGCAGAAGCTGCTCGCCGACCAGCAGGACACCGATCCGCGCCTGGCGCTCGAGCGCATGCGCCGCACGCGCGGCGTGGTGGCGCCCACGCCGCCGGTGCGCGTCGAGAGCGATGCGCGCACCAATTCGCTCATCGTGTCGGGCGCGGCCCGCATCATGAGCGTGGCCGAGGGGCTCATCAAGGAGCTCGACCGCGACGGCGACACCGCCTCGCGCGCGTGGGCGGTGTACACGCCCACCAAGGCACCCGTGACCTCGCTCGTCGACGAGGCGCGGCGCATCCTCGAGAACGCCGGCAACGGCGGCGCATCGCGCATCGAGCTGTCGGCGCTGCCGCAGTCGGGCACGATCGTGATCGTGGGAAGCGTCGAGGGCACCGAGCGTGCCAAGGGCATCCTCGCCGAGCTCGACGGCAAGGCGTTCGCGGCGCCGCAGGCCGACTTCAAGGTGATCCAGCTGCGCCATGTGGCACCCGATGTC
>CAIOCH010000103.1 GCA_903856525.1 uncultured bacterium
AGCGGTCGCCGCTGCGGGGGCTCACGTGACTTGAGCGGTCGCCGCTGCGGCGGCTCCCTCTGGTGGGAGTGATCGACGTCAGCCTTCGATGTCCCTCGGGCGCCTGCAGGCTCGTGCAAGTCATTCCCAGACACTTCTCGCGCAGGCCGAAAATGCAACCAGACTTGGCATTTGGTGATCACCAAATGCCAAGTCTGGTTGCACGATCTCCGTCACTCGCGGATCAGCTCTCGACCCGTCGCGCCTCGAGCCGCTCGGGGGCGGGCAGGCGGACCTTCTTGGCGAGACCGATCTTCTCGAGCGTGCGGATGACCATCCAGCTCGAGTCGAACTGCCACCACTTGAGGCCGTGGCGCGCGCTCGCGGGGAACGCGTGGTGGTTGTTGTGCCAGCCCTCGCCGAAGGCGAGGATGCCCATGACGGCGTTGTTGCGGCTCTCGTCGCCGGAGGCGTAGTCCTTGGCGCCCCAGAGGTGGCACACGCTGTTCACGCTCCAGGTGACATGGTGCAGCACGCACATGCGCACGATGCCGCCCCAGAGGAAGCCGAGCAGTGCGCCCATCCAGCTCATGGTCACGAGTCCGCCGATGACGGCGGGAATCGCAAAGCCCACGAGGACGAGCACGGGAAAGAGCCGGCTGATCTCCATGGTCGTCCGGTCGGCCACCAGGTCGGGCACATAGCGCTTGAGGTCGGGCGTGAGGTCGGTGAACAGCCAGCCCATGTGGGCGTGCAGGAACGCGCGCACCGCGCCGATGACGCCCGGCTGCCGGCCGGCGTGCGGCGAGTGCGGGTCGTGCTCGTGGTCGGAGTGCTGGTGGTGCTTGCGGTGGGTGGCGGCCCACCACACCACGGGGCCCTGCCCCGCCATGCTGCCGCAGATGGCGAAGAACGCCGCGATCGGACCGCGCGTGGCGAACGACTTGTGGGTGTACAGGCGGTGGTAGCCGATGGTGATGCCGAGGCCGGTGACGATGTACATGCCCACCAGCAGCGCGAGGTCGACCCAATTGAACCAGCCGCCCCAGGCGAGCGCCATGGTGACGACGAGCACGATCGGGGGTACCACGACGGCCGCCATGGTCATGAAGCGCACGAACGCAGACGATTCGCGGGCCAGCTCTTCCGCCACAACCGCGTCGACGTGCTGCGCGGGGTCATAGCGGCGGGCGGGGACCGCGGCAGGGCTCGACGACTCACCAGAATCGACGACCACGTCGAGGCTACCCAGGATTCCGGTCTCGAGCGCGAGCTCCGGCTCGCCGACATTGGACTGATGCACGCAGGCTCCTTCGTTCATGCGGACGGACACGCACATGCGGGCCAGCGGCGCAAGGTAGAGGAGTCTAACGGGGCGCACACGGGAAGTCTTCGCGAATCGCCAAAAAGAAGGTCGGAGGCGCGCGGCATCCGATGCATGTGCACATGGGTTTCACGCGGCGTTCACATCACGGTCGCCCGTGGTTCAGAACGCGTACTTGAGTCCCGCGTACACCTTGATGTCGTTCGAGGTGCTGCCATCGGCCTCGATGTAGGAGTCGTACTCGTCGCGCGCGCCCACAGTGAGCATGAGGTCGCGCTTGGCCGACAGCGCGACCTCGTAGTCGACGCGCAGGATGAAGCGGTACTCGCTGAATTCGTCGATGTCGGGATAGACCTCCAGGCCCTGCTTGAGCTGCGAGCGGTCGTCGATCCTCCACGCGAGCTCGTCGCCGAAGAGCAGCTCGGGCGTCCAATCGCTGGTGGGGAACTCGTAGCTGGCACCGGCACCGGCGCGCAGCTTGAGGTTGAGCGCATCGCCCTCGATGAGCCGGTACGCAGGACCGGCGTATGCGCCTGCACGCTGCTCCCATGCCTGGAAGTTGTCGTTCTGGTAGGTGCCGAGGACGAAGCCTTCCCAGCGCGAGTCCTTGAAGAGGAACTCCTCGAGCGCCTTCACGAGGAGGTTGTTGTCGGTCTCCACGCCGTCGGAGGTCTTGAAGAAGTACTCGCCGCTGACCGTGGTGCGGTCGCTCTCGGTCTCGCGCTTGGCCTCGGCGGCGGTGCGGACATCCCAGTTCGAGGTCTCGTCGTTCTTCGAACCCGAGAAGCCGATGCTCAGCGCGAACTTCCAGCTGCCATCGGGCTTGGCGGGCGGCGGCGGGACAGGCGCGGGGAGCACGGCGGTGGGCGTCACCTGGACGGGCGCGTCGGGCGCCGCTGCGATGGCGGGCGCCGTGCGCGAGATCAATGCGATGCGGTCGCGTGCGACCTCGATGCGGCCGAGGGCGGTGTGGTCGAGCGTCACGCTCGCCTCCCCCTCCGCCACGATGGTTCCCTGCAGGACATCGCCGCCGACGAGCGTGATGGAGTCGGCGAGCGCCGTGGTCGCCCCGCAGAAATGGGTTGCGAGCAGGATCCCAGAGAGGGTCGATAGGATGGTGCGGTGGTTCATCGAAACTCCTGTGCCGACGGACGCTATCGCAACGACGCCGTCGCCACAACCCCGCCACCGCTCATGGGAGGCATGTCATGACGCAGGGCACGCACACGTCGAACACGACCGATGAGGACGAGGACGGCGCCGACGATGGGGATTCGGAAGGGCTGCTCCCTCCGCCGATCTCGTTGGAGTGCGATCCCAAGCCCTGGTTCGTGACCGCAGGTGCGGCCACCGCGGTCATGTGCATCGCATGGATCGCGGGCGCGCGGGCGCTGGCGCCACTCGCCGACGCCGCAGCCGCGATCGAGCTTGGCTTCGGCGAGCGGTTGGCGGGAATGGCGCGCACCCTCGTCTTCCTGCCCCTCGCCACGGCGGGGCTTCTGTTCGGCGTGCTGGCGCTCGCGTTCGTGCGGCAGCGGCCCATCGGCGACATTCCGGGGCTCGTGGGCAAGTGCGCCGCGATCACCGCGCTGGCCATGCTGGTGCGGCTCGCGCCCATCGACACGCGCTTCGTGAAGGCCACGCTCGACTTCGCGGGCCCGGCGGTGGTGGCTGCGGTGCTCCTCGTCCCGCTGCTCCGCCTGCGTCCACGCGACGCGGTCACGGCCACCGGCTTCGCGCTCCTCGGACTCGTGCTGCTCACGCTCTTCGCGTTCGTCATCGTGTGGGCGACGGCGCTGTAGCGCGCGCGGGCACGCCGATCGCGGTCATGTCCGCGGGCACATCGCGCACCACCACCGCGCCTGCGCCGATCACCGAGCGCTCGCCGATGCGGCGGCCCGGGATGACCACGGCACCCGCACCGACCTGCGCCCATGCGCCCACGGTCACCGAGCCGCACAGCACCGCCGCCGGCGCGATGTGGGCGAACGGGCCCACGGCGCAGTCATGCTCGACCACCGCGCGGGTGTTGACGATCGCCCCCGCCCCGACCACGGCGCGGGCCTGCACCACCGCGCCCGCGCCGATGGACGCGCCATCGGCGACCGTCGCGCTCGGCGAGACGGAGGACGACGGATCCACGACCGTGGCGAACGACTGCGCTCCGAAGCGCTGCACCCAGCGCGCGCGCACCTCGGCGCTGCCCACGGCGGCATGCAGGCGCACACCGCGGGCGACCGCTGCGTCGATCCCCGCGGCGCCCGCACCATCGGGATCGCCGATGTTCGACGCGGTCATCGGCAGCGCACCCGACTCCGCCGCGCACCCGATCACGCGCCAGCCCGCGCGCTCGGCGCTCTCGGCCACCACGGCGGCGTGGCCACCTGCGCCGAGGATGAGCAGTTCGCCGCGCGGGGCGTCGGACGCATTGGGGATCGGACTCGTCATGGTTCGGACTCCGCCTTGCGCGCGGCCGTCGCGTCGGCCGCCTCGGGCTCGATCAGCACGGTCGGGAGATCGATCGGCTCGCGGCCCACGCGCTCCGCGACCGCCCGGTCCCACGGCCGCATGTAGCGGGCGATGCGCACGCGATGGTAGACGGTCCCGCAGCCGTAGCAGACCAGTTGCCGCCGCGCGAGGACGAGCGTGAGGACGTCGACCACGAGCAGCGCCGCGAGAGCGCCGTTGACGACGGGGTTCGTCGCGTACCCGAGCGCCGCCACCGCGACGCCCGAGAAGGCCAGTACCAGGATGAACGGCGTCACCTGGGGAAGGTTCTTGCGCACATAGAGGTCGGGGCAGCCGCAGACCACGCACCGCCGGAGGGCGGCCGCGTCGTCGAGCGCCTCGTCCCAGCGCGGATAGAGATCCAGCCCCGTCGCGGGCGGGCGCGCGCCCGGTGCCTGCACCTGCACGCGCGCAGGACGCGCCCGCTCGTCGACCTCGACGCGGGAAAGTCGCCGTCCTTTCGAGTCGCGGAGCTCGATGCGCATGGGGTGCGGATGATACGTTGCGCGCGTGAGCCGCACGATGATCGAGCCTCCGGAAGACACCATTCCCCCCGAGACCCCGACCGAGGCGATGCGGGCCTTCCTCGCCGGCCGCTTCGTGGTGTTCGACGGACCCGACGGCAGCGGCAAGAGCACGCAGTTCCGCCGTTTCGCCGACTGGGCGATGGCGCAGGGCGTGGTGGTGACGGAGGTGCGCGAACCGGGCGGCACCGACATCGGCGAGCAGATCCGCGCCATCCTCCTCGACCCCCGCAACAAGGCCATGACCGTGCGCGCCGAGATGCTGCTGTACATGGCCAGCCGCGCCCAGCTGCTGGAGGAGCGCATCCGCCCCGCGCTCGAGCGCGGCGAGCTGGTGCTGGCGGACCGGTTCGTGAGCTCGACGCTCGCGTACCAGGGCACCGCCGGCGGCATCACCACCGATGACATCATGCAGGTTGCGCGCATCGCGGTCGGTGACCTCTGGCCCGACGAGATCGTGATCTTCGACGTCGACATCGAGACCGCCTGGCGGCGCATGGCCGCTGGACGCGCCAACTCCACGCCCGACCGCATGGAGCTCAAGAGCGACGCCTTCCACGAGCGCGTGCGCCAGGGCTACCTCCAGCAGTGCCGCGAGGACCCCGCGCGCTATGTGGCCATCGACGCGCGTCACGATCCCGAGACCGTCTTCGCCCGCCTGATCGAGGCGTTCGTCTCCCGCATGAAGGCCGGCATCACCCCCCGCCACCGCACCTAACTCCGTGCACGGCACGTGCCAGGCAGTGCCAGGCACTGCCCGGCGCGTGCCGTGCTGGACCTCGCATTGCGGTGCATCCCCACGGATCTCCCGGATCACGGTTGAGCAGGCCACACGGATTGCGTCGATCGTTGTGCACGGCACGTGCCAGCCAGTGCCAGGCACTGGATGGCACGTGCCGTGCACCGTCCGCTAGCGGGCGCGGACGAGGTCGCACAGCTGGTCGATCGCAAGCTCGAGGTCGTCGTTGACGACGAATGCGTTGTACACGCCGCTGGTGCGCGCGAAGTCGATCTCGGTCTTGGCCTCGGCGAATCGGCGCTCGATCGCAGCCTCGTCCTCGCGGCCACGGGCGTGCAGCCGCTTGAGCAGCGTGTCCTCATCCGGCGGCAGCACGAACACCGTGAACGCGCGCGGCATGCGCTGCTTCACGCTCCGCGCACCCTGCACATCGATGTCGAGCACGATGAGCTTGCCCTCGCCGAGCGCCTGCTCGACCTGGTCCTGCAGCGTGCCGTACCACGAGCGCCCGAACACCTGCGCGAACTCGAGGAAGCGCCCCTCGTCGATCCAGCGCTGGAAGATGGTCTGGTCGACGAAGTGGTAGTCGACGCCGTCGCGCTCGCGCTCGGTGCGCGCGCGCGTGGTCGCGCTCACGCTGAATTCGCCGCCGAGGCGGCGGATCACCTCGTGCACGATCGTGGTCTTGCCCACCCCCGATGGGCCGGAGACGACGAGCAGGAGGCCCTTGCGCACAGGGTTCGTCATGGACTCTTTCCTACGGCGGTTCAGCCCGCCAGCGGCACGACATCGTCGGCATCGATCTCGAGCGACACGCGCTCGCCGAACGCGGGCGGATTCTTGGGGTTGAGCTCGGCCACGCGCAGCAGCGCCTCGCAGCCGTCGAGCGCGACCTCGTGCTGCGCGATGTCGCCGAGGTAGATCGACGACCGCACCGTGCCAGCGATGGCGTTCCCCGCGGCGGCCGCGCCACCGCGCACGAGTCGCAGCGCCTCGGGCCGCAGCGACAGCGACAGCTCCGACTCGCGCGGGAACGGCGACACCGTCGACCGCAGGTTGCCCGCGGCCGTCTTGTAGACCGCCTCGCCCGCATCGCTGCGCACGAGGATGGCGGGCAGGAAGTTGGTGTCGCCCAGGAAGTCGGCCACGAAGCGCGAGTTCGGCCGGCGGTACATGGCGCGCGGCGCACCCGTCTGGATCACCTTGCCCGACTTGAGCACGGCCATGCCGTCGGCGAGCGACAGCGCCTCCTCCTGGTCGTGCGTCACGTACACGGTGGTGATGCGGAGCGTGTCGACGATGCGGCGGATCTCGAGCCGCATCTCGAGGCGCAGCTTGGCGTCGAGGTTCGACAGCGGCTCATCGAGCAGCAGGACGCTCGGCTCGAACACCACCGCGCGCGCGAGCGCCACCCGCTGCTGCTGGCCACCCGACAGCTCCGCGGGCTTGCGCTTGCCGTACTCGGCCATGCGCACGAGTTCGAGCGCCTCCGCGACCTTTCGGTCGATCTCCGGCTTCGACAGGCGGCGCACCTCGAGGCCGAACGCCACGTTCTCCGCCACGGTCATGTGGGGCCAGAGCGCGTAGTTCTGGAACACCATGCCCGTGTTGCGCTCGTTGGCGGGTACACGCGCCACATCGCGGTCGCCGAACAGGATGCGGCCGCTGGTGGGCTCGGTGAAGCCCGCGATCATGCGCAGCAGCGTGGTCTTGCCGCAGCCGGAGGGCCCGAGCAGGAAGAACAGGCTTCCCGAGGGGATCTCGAGGTTGACATCGCTCACGGCCGTCGTCTCGGCCGCCTTCGAGCCGAACCTCTTCACGAGGCCTTCGATGCGGATCGCGGTCATGCGCGCAAGGTAGCCGAGGAGTCGTTGGTCCGCGCGCACATGGTGGCTACGATGCGGTCGTGACCACTCCGCGCGACGCCAAGCCCAAGGTGATGCCTGCCTCCATCGGTACGACGGACCGCGCGACGAACCGCACGGCCGGCGGCGCTCCGCACGGGTCCACGAACAAGTCGACGAACAAGTCCACGAACGAGACCACAAACGAGACCACGAACGGCCTCCCCGCCGACCGCCGCCTCGCCTGGCTTGACCGCATGCGGCCCTTCCGCGCCCGCCACGAGCGCGATGTCTCGATGGAGGCCGCGCTCCAGTCGCTCGAACGGCAGCTGCGCGAGCAGCACAACGCCGTGGGCGACATCATCGATGTGTGGAACGAGATCGTGCCGGCGCCGCTGCAGGGCATCGCCACCATCGGTGGCGTCTCGCAGGGCACGCTCACCCTGGTCTGCGCCACCTCGGGTGCGTCCTACGAGATCTCCCGCGCCCTCCGCGACGGCCTCGAGCGCACGCTGATGCAGCGCCTGCCTTCCCGCATCAAGCGCATCAAAGTCCGCGTCGCCTAACCACCCGCAGCACCAAAGTTCGCCGCCGCAGCGGCGAACGCACCGATATCGTGAGCCGCCACAGCGGCGACCGCCCAACGTCAGTCCTGCGCCTCGATGCCCTTGCGCACCTGCCAGTACTCGAGTTCGATCGGAGCCTGGCGGCCGAAGATGGTGACGAGCACGCGCACGAGGCCCTTCTCGGGAAGGACTTCCTCGATCTCGCCCTGGTAGTTCTGGAACGGGCCGTCGGTGATCGTGACCTTGTCCGCCTTCGCGAACTCCATCTTGACCTGCGGCGCCTCCTCGGGCTTGCGCGAGTCGAAGAGCATCTTCTCGACCTCGTGCTGCGCCATCGGCGTCGGACGGCCAGCGGTGCCGACGAAATCGCCGACGCCATCGGTCTCCTTGATGAGGAAGAAGACGTCCTGCGGAATGCGGCCATCGGGCTCGAGGCGCATCTCGACGAAGACGTAGCCCGGGTAGAGCATCGTCTCGACGACCTTGGCCTTGGCGCCCTTGAGGGTCTTGGTCTTCTCGGTCGGCACCATGATGCGGCCGACGAAGTTCTCCATGCCCTCGATCTGCACCTTGCGGAGCAGGGTGAGGCGCACCGAGCGCTCCTTGTTGCTCGCCACGCGCAGCACGAACCAGTTCATGCCCTCGCGGAACATCGGGAGATCGGTCGCGGGGTCGAAGGTCTCCGACTGCTCGAGCTTCGACTTCTCGCCGGCCTTGCCCTTGCGGGTGTCGGCGAGCGCCTGCGTGGAGACACCCATCACCTCGTGCGGCTTCTCGACGGCCTTGCGGGCATCCACGCCGCGCTTGAGCGTCTTGGGCGCCTCATCGGTGGCCTTGGTGTCGATGTTGTCGATGCTGTCGGTCATCTTGCCATCTCCCGCGGGCGAGGCCGCCCGCTGCGCGAAAGCGCTCTGCTGCGCGGTTGCACCCGACGGCACAACCACAGGTACGCGTCAGCCCGCGTTGGGCAGCACGCCGATGTTCTGGAACACGAACACGAACACGAGCTCAAGCACCCAGCAGAACAGCGCGAGGAACACCGCCGTGACGACCACTGCACCGGTCGAGCCCATCACCTCGCGGCGCGTGGACCAGTTGACCTTCTTCATCTCGCCTTCGGTGGCGATGAGGAAGTCGACCGACGGCGGCTTCACGAACACAAGGAAGTAGGTGACCGCGGTGATCAGTCCACCGAGCAGGATCGAGCCGCCGGCGGCGATGTAGATCGAGTTGATCTCGCCGATCTTCCACTGCTCCATGTAGCCCCAGGCCCACAGGATGCCCAGGAGGCTGATCAGGGCGACTCCAACGACGGTCCCCATGCGGGTGTAGTAACCCTGGCCGGGCTTGTAGACGGAGAGTCCACGAGACGGTTCCGCAACGGCGCCGGCGGCGGTCGCTGCGATGGGGCTGTCGGTCGAATCTGCCATGTTGAGGTCTCCTGTTCGCAGCCGTGACCGACGCACTCGGTCCCGGCCACGCGGGAAGTTCCATCCGCTGGCGCGGACGGTTGAAACACGCCGAGAGGGGATCGAACCCACGACCTGCGGATTTGGAATCCGCTGCTCTACCAGCTGAGCTATCGGCGTAACTATCTTCACACAAGCGGACACGTCGCTCGCACGGCTCCGTCCGGACCACAGTCCGTCCGCGCCTGCCAGCCACGCGTCACTTGCGCTTGATCTTGTGGAGGGTGTGCTTGCGCAGCTTGGGGCAGTACTTCATGTACCCCTCCTTGACGCGCTCGAGGATGCCGCCCTTCACACGGATGTTCGTGCGGTAGTTCATCTCGCCGGTCTCGGTGCACACGAGCCAGACCCATTCGCGATCCATTGACTTCTTTGCCATGGTCTATTTCGCTTTCTCTGCATTCGCTGTCTGCTGCGAGACGCGCCGCGGGGCGAACAACTCGCCCCGCGGCGCTCTCGGTTCAATCTATTAGGCGATGATGTCGGTGACGACGCCCGAACCGACGGTGCGGCCACCCTCGCGGACCGCGAAGCGGACGCCGGCCTCCATGGCCACGCCCTTGCCCTCGAGGTCGACGATCATCTGCACGTTGTCACCAGGCATGCACATCTCGGCTCCAACGAGCTCCTCGATCTTGCCGGTGATGTCGGTCGTGCGGAAGTAGAACTGCGGCTTGTAGCCCTTGAAGAACGGCGTGTGACGGCCGCCCTCGTCCTTGGTGAGGACGTAGACCTGGGCCTTGAACTTCGTGTGCGGCTTGATCGAGCCGGGCTTGCAGAGCACCTGGCCACGCTCGATGTCGGCCTTCTCGACGCCACGGAGGAGCAGACCGACGTTGTCGCCGGCGATGCCGCTGTCGAGGGTCTTCTGGAACATCTCGACGCCGGTGACGGTGGTCGTCTTGACGTCGGGGCGGAGACCGACGATCTCGACGGTGTCGCCGACCTTGACCATGCCGCGCTCGATACGACCGGTCGCGACGGTGCCGCGGCCCTTGATCGAGAACACGTCTTCGACCGACATCAGCATGGGCTTGTCGGTCTCACGCTGCGGCTCGGGGATGAAGGTGTCGATCGCGTCCATGAGGTCGGCGATGCACTTGTTGGCGGTCGAGTCGCCCGGGTTCTGGAGGGCCGGGAAGGCCGCGCCGCGGATGACCGGGGTGTCGTCGCCCGGGTAGCCGTACTTGCTGAGGAGATCGCGGATCTCCATCTCGACGAGGTCGAGGAGCTCGGCGTCGGCGATGTCGCACTTGTTGAGGAAGACGACGATCTTGGGAACGCCGACCTGGCGGCCGAGGAGGATGTGCTCGCGGGTCTGCGGCATGACGCCGTCGACGCCGGAGACGACGAGGATCGCGCCGTCCATCTGGGCGGCGCCGGTGATCATGTTCTTGACGTAGTCGGCGTGGCCGGGGCAGTCGACGTGCGCGTAGTGGCGGTTGGCCGTCTCGTACTCGACGTGCGACGTCGCGATGGTCACGATCTTGGTGGGATCGCGGCGACCCTCGGACTCGGACGCCTTGGCGACCTGGTCGTAGGAAACCGGCTTGCTGAAGCCACGCGCGGCCTGAACCGCGGTGATCGCAGCAGTGAGGGTGGTCTTGCCGTGGTCGACGTGGCCGATGGTGCCGACGTTGACGTGGGGCTTCGTACGATTGAAGTTCTCTTTGGCCATGACTCTTGCTCCGGCTTTCGCCCGCCCCTGTCTACGCGCAGCGGGCGGAAGTTTGGAATGTGGACCCTGCCCACTTGGGAAAGGCCAACGGATGGGATGCAGCAGCGCCATCCACGACGCTGCGAAAGCCACCGAAGGGGATTGAACCCTCGACCTCACCCTTACCAAGGGTGTGCTCTACCACTGAGCTACGGTGGCATGATGTGCAGACTCCACCCTGTCGCACGGCGCGCATGCTTCACACGCGCGCGTCACGCCAGTCCGGCCGTTCGTGCTCGCACACGCAGCCGGAGCGCGTGCGTTCATCGGCCAATCGGGGTCGGGACTTGCGATGGTTTTCGCATCGACCTCGACCACGCTGGATGGTTGGCCGGATACTCGCGGGAGAACCGACAGACCACCGATGAAAAACCGTGCCAAGAGGCACGGTGGGACGGAAAGTGTAGCAACTCGAAGGGGCCGTGCAAGGGGATTGCACTTTCCCCTGCGCTCACTCGATCGGGAAGAACCGCTGCTTGTCGAGGTCGAAGACCCGGACGCCGAGATCCTTCTCGAGTTCCTCGAGGGTATCCCACTCCGCCACCGAGGCAACCTGCCCATCGAGGTAGAGGGAGAGCGCATAACCACCCGAGTAGCGCCACTCCACGCCCGTCAGGTTGAGGGTCGAGCTGGTGTTGCTCAGGTTTGGTTCATTCACCGTGAGCAGCTCGCCCACCCAGGCATCCATGCAGAACATCGAGGCGCTTGGGCGCTTGATCTGTCCAGTAACCCAGTAGCGGCCGGAGTACGGATGCGCATTCGTGGGCGGACGGGCGTCAAAGAACGGATTGCCGCCGAAGTAGCCGGGGTTCTGCTTCTCGGACTCCAGAGCTCCTGATCCGAACGGCGTGGCCCCGTCGCCGCCGCCCGGTGGCACGTTGAGCACCTCCGCCGAGCGGAAGATGTTCTTGGTGTCGCCACCGAGCGCATAGAAGGCCGCGTCGGGCGAGTCGTTGCGGTAGTTCCACGGGTTCGGGGTGCTGGTGTCGTTGGTGGCGATGGGGCCGAAGCTGTTCTCCGTCCACAGGATGTCCACCCACGATCCCACGCTGACATCGCCAATGGGCGGCAGCACGCCCACCGGAGACGGTGTGCGCACCTTGCCGGGAGCGAGGTTGGCGCGGTAGTCGAACGCCGTGGGCACGATGGCCTCGCGGTTGTCGCCCGCGTAGAGCGCCAGCAGCTGGCCCACCTGCCGCAGGTTCGACTGGCTGGTGCCAAACAGCGCACTGCGCCGCGCCGCGTTGAGCACGGGGAGCAGGATGCCCACGAGCACGGCGATGGCCGCGGCGACCGCCAGCATCTCGACGATGGAGAATCCGCGGGGGGACGATCCGGGTCGGCCGCATTGGCGGCGCGCGTTCGTCCGCGGGTGCGGCCGGTGGGAGGGAAACTGCGTCGGCATGGCGTTGCTCCGCATGGAAGTGTCGCTGTCCTTCGGCCCCAGGAGGGCCGCGTCATCCTACATACGCGGGTCCCCTGCCCCGAGAGGCAGCGGAAACAGCGTGTTTTTGGGCGGTTTGGACACCTCGGCGGACGCTTCCACCCCGGTGTCCGGCAGCCTGCGCGCCTGCGCCGCGGCCCTCCGCGCCGTGGTCCATGGCCCTATGGCCTCATGACCCCATTACCCCATGGCCATCGTCATCAGGAACTCGGCGTTCGACTTGGTCTTGGCCACGCGGGTGCGCAGCAACTCCATGGCGTCGACCGTGTTCATGTCGCTCACGACCTTGCGGAGGCGCACGATGAGCTCGTGCTCCTTGGTGTCGAGCAGCAGCTCCTCGCGGCGGGTGCCCGAGGCGCCGATGTTGATCGCGGGGTAGACGCGCTTCTCGACCAGCTTGCGGTCGAGGTGGAGCTCGGCGTTGCCGGTGCCCTTGAACTCCTCGAAGATGACCTCGTCGGCGCGCGAACCCGTGTCGACCAGCGCCGTGCCGAGGATGGTGAGCGAGCCACCGTTCTCGATGTTGCGCGCGGAACCGAAGAACTTCTTGGGCTTGATGAGCGCCGCGTTGTCGACGCCGCCCGAGCCGATCTTGCCCGAGTTCGGGAGCGCGTTGTTGTAGCCGCGCGCGAGACGCGTGATCGAGTCGAGCAGGATCACGACATGCTCGCCGAACTCGACCAGGCGGCGCGCCTTCTCCATCACCATCTCGGAGACCTGGATGTGGCGGATGGCCTCTTCGTCGAAGGTGCTCGCCACGACCTCGACATGCGGCGGCGTGTTGCGCTTGAAGTCGGTGACTTCCTCGGGACGCTCGTCGACGAGGAGCACGATGACGTGGACGTCCTTGTGGTTCGTCGCGATCGCGTTCGTGATCTGCTGCAGGATGACCGTCTTGCCGGTGCGCGGCGGAGCGACGATCAGCGCGCGCTGGCCGAAGCCGAGCGGCGTGACCATGTCGATGATGCGGGTCTCGACCTTGCCCGAGCCGAGCATCTCGAGGTGGATGCGCTTGTTCGGGTGCAGCGGGGTGAGGTTCTCGAAGGTCGGCAGGTCGTGCAGGACCGACGGATCGCGCCCGTTCACGCTCTCGACGCGCAGCAGCGCGAAGTAGATCTCCTGGTCCTTGGGCGGGCGCACGAGGCCCTTGACGACGTGGCCGCGGCGGAGGCCGAAGTGGCGGATCTGCGCGGGCGACACGTAGACGTCGTCGGGCGACGGGCAGTACGAGTAGTCGGCGCTGCGGAGGAAGCCGTAGCCGTCGGGCGTGATCTCGAGGGTGCCCTCGGCGATCATCAGGCCGGCCTTCTGGGCACGCGCCTTGAGGATCTCGAAGACGAGCTTCTGGCGCGGCTGGTTGAGGTCCTCGATGCCCGTCTGCTTGGCCAGCTTGTTGATCTGGTCGACGGGCATCTTCTGCAGCTTGGCGAGGTTGAGGTCGTCCTTCTTGGCGACGTCGTACTTGCCCTCGAGCTGCTTCTCGATCTCGGCGAGCTCCGCGGCAAGCTGCTCGTCGGTGGGCATCTGGCCTGGCTCGAGACGCACGCTCGGGACGAGCGGACGCGCCGGGCGTTCACCGCCACCGCCACCGCCTCCTCCCCCGCCTCCACCACCACCGCCCTCACTGCCACCCTTGCCACGACGACGACGACGACCGGACTTATGACTCATGTTGGGACTCCTGCCTTGCGAACGGCGAAACCGCCGCGCGCATCGATCCTGACGGAGCGAACTATGTGAGGGGATGGCGCCTGGTCGAGGCGAGGCATCAAGCGCCCCGATCGACGGGCCTGCGGATTCCGCGTGCGGCTGCCGCTGGTCCCGGGTGCGCAACGCCGTGCGCGCCCGTGTGTCGCACTCGCGACTTGTGGATATTGACCGAACGCGGTGGAAAGGTCAAGTCGGAGCGGTGCGGGCGATGATCGCATCGAGCGCCGCGGCCACCGCCGCCTCGAGCGCAGCTGGATCACCCGTGTTGGCGACGAGATCGCTCGAGCGCCGACGCTTCTCCTCGAGGGGGATCTGCGAAGCCTCGCGGCGTGCCAGCTCGGCGTCGTCCCAGCCGCGGCTGGCGCGGACGCGGGCCAGCCGCAGATCGCGGGGAGTGTCGACGAAGAGCACGGCGTCGCACTCCCGCTCGAGGCCGACCTCGAAGAGGAGCGGCGCATCGATGATGAGGGCGCGGGTCGACAACGGCGCGGCGGCGAACTGGGCGCGGCGGCGCGCCTCGATGCGCGGATGCATGATGCGCTCCACATCGGCGCGCAGCGCGGGATCGGCGAAGAGCGCGCGGCCGAGCGCGGCGCGGTCGACGGAACCGTCGGGCGCCCGGACACCTGCGCCCGCGCGGTCGATCACCGCAGCGCGTACCTCCGGTGCATCGAGCACGGCGCGCGCGGTGTCGTCGGAGATGCACACCTCGCAGCCGAGGCGGGCCAAGATGCGCGCGACGGTGCTCTTGCCGCTGCCGATGCCGCCGGCGATGCCGATGGTGGGACGGGCGCGCGCTGCGGTCGGGCTCATGGCGGGCAGCGTACGGCGTTGCGGCTGGGTGCGGTGCGCGTCACGCGGCCAGGTCGTGCACACGGGGCGGCGCCCAGTGGCGACGCCGGACGTCACGGGCTGAAATCACGGACCGAACAGCTCCGCGAGCGCACGCCGGACGCGGCTGCGGCGCAGCCGCAGGAAGTCGGCCGCGGCGTCCTCCACGCGCGCCGCCGACTCGAGGCGGGCGAGGCGCAACGCATCGTCCATGGCCGCCGCCAGGGGCGAACCCGCGAGTTGATCGCGCGAAACCCGCATTTCCACGTCGAGGAGCGCGAGATCGCGGTCCTCGCCGAGCATGGCGGCGAGGCGCTTGGCCCGGCTGCGAAGCCGGCGCAGGGGCGCGGGAACGTCGTCTTCGAACGGCCGCAGCGCCAGCGCGAGGAACGACGCCTTCTTGCGGCACTCGTGCAGGCGCGCGAGGTCGTTGCCGCGCAGCGCGGCGCCGAGCTCGCGGCGGCAGGCTGCGTGCGTGCGGCGCAGGAG
This sequence comes from uncultured bacterium, assembly GCA_903856525.1. Classification (GTDB taxonomy): domain Bacteria; phylum Planctomycetota; class Phycisphaerae; order Phycisphaerales; family SM1A02; genus QWPT01. The sequence goes on from CAIOCH010000103.1 coordinate 15,145, forward strand.
CCCGGCGGCGAGCGCCCCGTCGAACGCGTCGGCGCCCGCGAGCCCCGCGATGGCGGCGCGGGCGGAGCGCAGCGAACGGCGTGACCGGTCGATCGACGCCGCGGCGTAGGCCGCCTCGTCGCGACGGTCGGCCTCGCCGAAGATGAGGGTCGCGAGGAGCACGGTGCGGACCACGCGGCGCGTGGCATGGTCGGCGAACCGGTCGGCGAGGCGCTGGATCGATCGCGTGAGCGCGTCGCGGTCGCGCAGCGGCCCGAGCAACTGGTTGGCCTTGGCGCTGAACTCGAGCACGCCGTCGATCGCAGCGTCGTCGACCTCGCTGCGGCAGAGCGGTGCGATGGCGCGCACCGCCTTGAGCTCGCGCCGTGCGCTGCGCACACCCTCGCGGCGCGCCGGAGGTGCATCGACCGATGCGAGCGACGCCTCCGCCAGCGCGACGGCGTCGCGCAAGGCGCCCAGCAGCAGCGCACCCGAGGCGCGGGCGCGCGCCTTCGGCTGGAGTTCCTCCTCGGTGCGATCCTGCTTCACGCCGCGACTCTAGCGGGCCGCTGTGTGGAAACCGCCTTGATTCACGCGATGTTCCATGCGATTTGCCGTTCCTGCTACCTTCTCGGTCCTGCGAGAAACACCATGTCGACCGAGAAGAACGCCCCCAAGCAAGCCGCCGCCGCCCAGACCGCCATCACGCCCACCCGCGCGGAGAACTACCCCGAGTGGTACCAGCAGGTTGTGCGCGCCGCCGACCTCGCCGAGAACAGCGATGTGCGCGGCTGCATGGTCATCAAGCCGTGGGGCTACGCGCTGTGGGAGAACATCCAGCGCTCGCTCGACAAGATGTTCAAGGACACGGGGCACAAGAACGCGTACTTCCCGCTGTTCATCCCGCTGTCGTACTTCGAGAAGGAGGCCGAGCACGTCGAGGGCTTTGCGAAGGAGTGCGCCGTCGTCACGCACCACCGCCTCAAGCCCGGCATCAAGGCCGACGGCAAGGAAGGCCTGATCCCCGACGGCGAGCTGCAGGAGCCGCTCGTGGTGCGCCCGACCTCCGAGACGATCATCGGCGCGAGCTTCGCCAAGTGGGTGCAGAGCTACCGCGACCTGCCGCTCCTCATCAACCAGTGGGCGAACGTCGTGCGCTGGGAGATGCGCACGCGCCTCTTCCTCCGCACCGCGGAGTTCCTGTGGCAGGAAGGCCACACCGCGCACGCCACCGAGAAGGAGGCGATGGAGGAGACGCTCAAGATGCTCGAGGTCTACGCGGACTTCGCGGAGAACTGGATGGCGATGCCCGTCATCAAGGGCGAGAAGACCGAGGGCGAGCGCTTCCCCGGCGCCGTGAACACCTACTGCATCGAGGCGATGATGCAGGACCGCAAGGCGCTGCAGGCGGGCACCTCGCACTTCCTGGGGCAGAACTTCGCGCACGCGAGCGAC
>CAIOCH010000104.1 GCA_903856525.1 uncultured bacterium
CAGTGCCTGGCACTGCACGGCACGTGCCGTTCTCAGGGTGCGATGCCGGCGAAGGCGAGGGTGATGGCGACCGCGTTGAAGACGCCGTGCAGCACGATCGCCGCGAGGATCCACGGGTACGCGAGCGCGATCCGCGCGGGCGCGCGTTCGCGCATCACGCCGCGCCACATGCGGGCCACGCCGACAGCGGCGACCGTCGACGCCACCGCGTGCATCGGCGCCGTGAGGTACCACCGCCACGGCGCGAGTGCCTCCGCGCGATCCGGGTAGTACACCTCGAGGTAGATCACATTCTCGATCGCGCCAAAGACCGCCCCCGACAGGAACCCCGTGCACACGATCGCGACCGATCCCGCGACCAACCACGGCTTGCGCTCCACCAGCCAGAGCAGCAGCGCGATCTTGGTCATCTCCTCCACCACGGGCCCCACGACGGTGACGAGCAGATAGCCGAACCCGCCACCGATCCCGAGTCCAGTCCAGATCGCTCCCAGGATGCCGAAGGGCCCAGCGCCGAGCACGATGGCCGCCGCGACCGCCCAGCGGAGGAGCGTCGTCGTCGAAGCAACCCTGCGGGCGAGCTCCTCGCCGTAGCCGTCCACCGCCGCGCCATCTCGGGTGTTCCACGCCAGAGAGGGTTCATCGCGCACCGAGGTCTCCGGGTCGATGTCGCGCGGCATGCCAGCTCGCACCGGCTCGTCGCCGAGGGCGTCCGCCGACTCGGAATCGAGCGGCCGCAGCCGCATGTGCGGCTCCGCCCACACGCTCGGATCAATCTCGGGATCGACTCGGTGCGCGGATCTCGGTGGCCGTCCGTACCCGCCCTGGTCCGTGTCCATCGCCGCCTCCTCCCGCAACCGCCACGCAGTCCTACCGCGCGACGAACACCGCCGTGCCGTACGCCACCACCTCCGCCATGGGCATGGAGTTCGGCCCCATGCCGCCGATGTTCGCGGTCTCGTAGCGCACATTGATCACAGCTGTGGCGCCGAGCCGCTGTGCATCCTCGAGCATGCGGCACAGCGCCTCGCGCCGCGCGCGCTCCATCATGCGCTCGAACGACCTCAGCTCGCCGCCGATGATCTTGCGGAGCCCCGCGGCGAGGGTCTTGAAGTAGTCGCTGCCGATCACCACCGACCCCGAGACAAGCTGGCTCGAAACCACACGCATACCCGCAGGCACCGTCCGCAGGTTCGTGGCGCCGATGCCCCGCAAGGCCGCCTCCCGCCGTGCGAGATCATGCAGATGCGACCGCTCGACCGCGGTCCCCACGCCCAGTCCGATGAGGACGAGCAGGACCGGCAGTCCGCAGTTCAGGATGATTCCGACGACAGCCTCCATGGATGACCTCCGGTCGATTCGCGTGGATCGGACGTCACCCAACCTGCGGCGGTGGCGGAGGCGGCGGCACCGGCTGTCCGCCGTCGATACGGCGCAGCCTGACCGCGGTGCCGTACGCGTACAGCTCCGCCGCACCCTGCGTGATGGCGCTGGTGCTGAACCGCACGTTCACCACCGCATCGGCGCGCAGCTGCTGCGCCTGCGCCATCATGCGCTCGATCGCCTCGCGCCGCGCCTCGGTGAGCAGCTCGGTGTAGCCCTTGAGCTCGCCGCCCACGATGTTCTTGAGCGACGCCGCGATGTCGCGCCCCACGTGCTTGGCGCGGATGGTGTTGCCCTGCACGAGCCCGCACAGCTCGGCGATCTCGTAGCCTGGGACCGTCTCGGTGTTCACGATGATCATCGTTCCTCCAGTGGCTTGGTCACGCATGCGCGACACGACGGAGGAGCGTAACCGAACTCATCGCGGCTCTGCGCGTGGCCCCCGCTAGAACGGCGCATCGGCGCCGAACTCCACGCGTGCGTCCGTTGCGGGATGCCGGAACGCCAGTGTCCGCGCATGCAGGCACAGCCGTGGCCGCGCTGAGCGGGCAGCGCCCTCTGCGTACAGTTCGTCGCCCAGGATCGGGTGCCCCAGCGCCAGCATGTGCACCCGCAGCTGGTGGCTGCGTCCGGTCTTCGGAAGGAGCCGCACCCTCGTCCACCCGAATCCATCGGCATCCGCGCCGCGCGCCAGCACCTCGTACCCGGTCACGCTCGGCTTGCCCTCGGTCATGTGCACCATCTGCCGCGCGCTCCCGAGCGCCTCCTTGCGAAGCGGCAGGTCGATCACGCCGCGGTCGTCCGCAAGATGCCCCGCCACGAGCGCCTCGTACGACTTGTCCACGAGCCTTGCCTCGAAGGACATCGACAGCGCCCGGTGCGTGTCCGCGTCGCGCGCCAGCACGATCACCCCCGAGGTGTCGCGGTCGAGCCGGTGCACGATGCGCGCACCGGGATAGTCGCCCTGCAGTCGCGCCACGAGGCAATCGGCCTTCTCAGGCCCGATCCCCGGCACCGACAGGAGCCCCGAGGCCTTGTCGCAGACCAGCAGGAAGTCGTCGGCGAAGAGGATGCGGTGGCTCGGGTCGCTCACGGGACGGGCTACACTAACCGCCCCATGTCGATCCGTACGTTCGCCGCGACCGCCAGCCTCGCAACATCCGCCGTCCTCGCCGCCGTGTTTGCCGCCATGCTCGCGGCCGTGCCGCCGCTCGGCTGCACGCCCAAGCCGCAGTCGGCGGACCGCGCCGAGCAGGACATCGCCTCCGCCGACACCGGCGCCCCGCGCGAACCCGGCGTCTCAGGCGCCCGCCAGCTCACCTTCCCCGACCGCTTCATCAAGGCGGGTGAAGCGTACTTCTCGCCCGACGCCACGCGCATCATCTTCCAGGCCATCGAGCAGCCTGCGGCGGGCGCCGATCCCGACGAGTTCTACGCGATGTTCGTGTGCGACGTCGTGCGCGATGCCGCCGGCGACATCACGGGCGTCAGCAACATCCGCCGGGTCTCCCCCAAGGGCAGCGCCAACACCTGCGGCTGGTTCCACCCCACCAAGCGCGACACCATCCTCTTCGCGTCCACCATCGGCGCACCAACCGCGGAGAACGCTCCCGGCTACCAGCGCGGAACCTCGCGCTACCGCTGGGCATTCCCGCCCGAGACGCGCATCGTGGAGATCGACATCGCCGCGGCCCGCCGCGACGGCACCCTCGGCACCGCGCTCCCGCTCAAGACCCTCGAGGGCGACGGCAAGGCCTATGTCGCCGAAGGCAGCTACTCCTCCGACGGGCGCTTCGTGCTCTTCTGCTCGCTCGAGTCGGGCGACGGCGACCTCTACATCCGCGACCTCAAGACGGGCGCGCGCACCTGCGTCGTCGCTGCGCCGGGCTACGACGGCGGCCCGTTCTTCTCGCCCGATGGCAAGCGCATCTGCTATCGCTCCGACCGCAACAAGGACAACCTGCTGCAGGTGTTCGTGGCGGATCTCGTGTTCGGTTCCGATGGCACCATCACGGGCATCCAGAACGAGATCCAGCTCACCTCCAACGAGCACGTGAACTGGTGCCCGTACTTCCGGCCTGATGGCAAGACGCTGGTCTACGCCACCAGCGAGATAGGCCACCGCAACTACGAGGTGTTCGAGATCGTCCTGCCGCGCTCGATGGACGACGCCCCCGTGCGCCGCCGCGTGACCGAGGCCGAGGGCGCCGATGTGCTGCCCGTGTTCTCGCCGGATGGCCGCTGGATGCTGTGGACCGGCCAGCGCCACGAGGGTCGCTCGAGCCAGCTGTATGTCGGGCGCTACCGCGATCCATCGCGGACCAACTGACGCCCGCGTTGGCGACCAGCCGCGCGACCGCAGCGGAACACCACGGGAACCGCGATGCTCACCCCCATCTCCGACCGCCGATACCTGATCCCGTTCCGCTCGCAGTTGCTGCCGGCGATCTTCGCCGACACGCTGGTGATCGGCTCGGGGGTCGCGGGCCTGCGCGCGGCGCTCGCCGCGGCCGAGCACGGCGAGGTGATCGTGGTCGCCAAGGACGATCTCGAGAAGACGAACACCGCCTGGGCGCAGGGGGGCATCGCCGCAGTCCTGGCGCCCGACGACACCGCCGAGGAGCACATCGCCGACACGCTGGCGGCGGGGGCGGGACTTTGCGTCGACGACACCGTGCGCACCCTCGTTGCCGAGGGGCCGCGCGAGGTCGAGCACCTGATCGCGCTCGGCATGCGCTTCGACCGCGATGCGGGCGGGGACCTCGCGCTCACCCGCGAGGGCGGCCACGCCCGTCGACGCATCGTGCACACCGATGGCGACGCGACGGGCCGCGAACTCTCCCGGGCGCTGCTCGCCGCGTGCCGCGCCCATCCGCGCATCCGCCTCTTCGACCGCTGCTTCGCGCTCGACCTCCTTACCGCGGGAACCGCCGCCCGCGGTGACGACCGTGTGCTCGGCGCCATCACCCACCATCCCAAGTACGGCCTGCAGATCATCTGGGCGCGCTCCACGGTGCTCGCGTCCGGCGGCATCGGCCAGCTCTGGCGCGAGACCACCAACTCGCGCATCGCCACCGGTGACGGCATCGCCATGGCGTGGCGCGCGGGCGCGTCGGTCGCCGACCTCGAGTTCGCGCAGTTCCATCCCACGGCGCTGTATGTGGCGGGCGCCGGGCGCTCGCTCATCAGCGAGGCCGTGCGCGGCGAGGGCGCCCACCTCGTCGACAAGGCGGGGCGGCGCTTCATGGAGGGCCGTCACCCGCTTGCCGAGCTCGCTCCGCGCGATGTCGTCAGCCGCGGCATCGTGGAGCACCTTGCGCAGACCCAGGAGCCGAATGTGTTCCTCGACGCGCGTGGCCTCGGCACCGACGGCTTCCGCGCGCGCTTTCCCGGCCTGTTCGACCTGCTCAAGGGGTACGGCATCGACCCAGGCTCCGCGCTCATTCCCGTGATGCCCGCCGCGCACTACACCATCGGCGGTGTGTGGACCGACCTCGACGGACGGACCGATGTCCCGGGGCTGTTCGCGGCCGGTGAGGCCGCCTGCAACGGTCTCCACGGCGCCAACCGACTCGCATCGAACTCGCTCCTCGAGGGTCTCGTCTTCGGCCGCCGTGCCGGCCTCGCCGCCGCGACCGCCGACGGCGCGATCCGCGGCGACATCCGCATCAACAGCGACATCCGCCCGAGCGACAAGGGCGAGCTCGACCTCGTCGATGTCCGCTCGAGCCTTCGCAGCGCCATGTGGCGCAATGTGGGCATCGTGCGCACGGGCAACCGGCTGGCCGACGCGCTCGACATGATCCACTTCTGGTGCCGCTACTCGCTCGACAAGATCTTCGACGATCTCGGCGGGTGGGAGATCCAGAACATGCTCTCCTGCGCGGCGCTCGTCACCGCGGCCGCCCGCACCCGCGAGGAGTCGCGCGGCACCCACACCCGCACGGATTTTCCGCAGACGCGCCCCGAGCAGTCGCATCACCGCGTGTTCCGAGTGGGACGCGCGGACAAACTCGTCCCCGTCGCCCCCGCGCCGCGCCCAAGCGGCCGCGCCCCGGTCGCGGCGACATGAGGCGCACGCGCACCGTGCTCTTCGCTGCAGTGGTGCTCGCGGTCACCGCGTGCGGCCCCCGCGTCGAGTACCGCGTGCGTCCGGGCTTCGCCACCAAGGAAGAACTGCCCGACGAAGTCGTGCTCGATGACGGCACCGTCATCCGGTACCTCGAGCTCAGCGAGTACCTCGCCCGCAAGAAGGCGGAGGAGGGCGGTACCCGCGGCAAGCAGCGGCCGCGCATCGATGGTCCGCCGCGCAAGGCCTTCAACATGTGGGAGGAGTTCGAGGACGGCACCGTGCGCATGGCCGCCGAACGCAACGACCAGGTGGTGGTGGTCGCCATGCGCGCCTTCCGCGAGGAGCGCTACGGCGAGCTGTGGGACCAGCTGGTGTCACCCGGAGTGCGCGATCGTGCGGCGCGCGAGGGCAATCCACCGCTCGGACCTGACAAGGCCCGCGAGCGGTTCATCGAGTGGTGTGCCAGGTGGCGGACCGAGGTCATGACGCTCCTCAACCGTATGAGTTTCGCGTTCAGTTCGAACTCGGTCATCTTCGATCGGCTTGGGCCCGGCGCGGTGCGCATGCGCCTTGCCCCGCAGATCAAGGGCGACTTCAAGTTCCGCTCCGTCGAGGTCTTCGCCGAGAGCACGCCCGACGGAGACCGCGTGTACCTGGGTGGCATCAAGTAGCCGTCCGCGCAGGAAGTTGGGCGGTCGGATCTGTGCCCGGCACTCCGGGGCATCTCGGCTGTTTCAGACCGATGGGAGGAAGGTCGCGCGCGGTTCATGCGCGTGCAAAAAGGCGCGCGGTCCGAGGTGTGACCCGTCGGACCGCGCGGCGATGCGATGATTCAATCAGTTGCGGGAGGTCCGCTCAGCCCTTGGCGCCCGCAAGCGGGGGCGTGCTCGGCTGTGTCGGCGTGCCGCCGTCGCCTCCACCGCCACCGTCTCCACCGCCCGAACGGACGGCCTTGAAGGTGAGGTGGTCCTTGCCCTCGTCACGGGTGACCTGGATCTCGTCACCGGCCTTGAACTCGCCCATGAGCAGGTTCTCCGCCAGTGGATCCTCGATGTACTGTCCGAGTGCGCGGCGCAGCGGACGGGCACCGAAGTCGGGGTTGTAGCCCTTGTCGATGAGGAAGTCCTTCGCGGCGCCGTCGAGCTCCATCTTCATACCCTTCTCGGCAAGGCGCTTGCGCACCTTCGACAGCTCGTACTCGATGATGGTCACGAGGTCGTCCTTCACCAGCGGACGGAAGACCACGACCTCGTCGAGGCGGTTGATGAACTCGGGGCGGAAGAACTTCTCGATCTCGCCCATGAGCGCCTTGCGCATGCGCTCGTAGTCGATGACCTCGGTCCGCTTGCCGAATCCGAACGCGGAGCCGCCCTTGATGACGTCGGCGCCGAGGTTCGAGGTCATGATCAGGATCACGTTCTTGAAGTCGACGTGACGGCCGAAGCTGTCGGTGAGCCGACCCTCTTCCATGATCTGGAGGAGCATGTTGAACACGTCCGGGTGCGCCTTCTCGACCTCGTCGAGCAGGACGACCGCGTAGGGACGACGGCGGATGCGCTCGGTGAGCTGGCCACCCTCTTCGTACCCGACGTATCCCGGAGGCGCGCCGACGAGGCGGCTCACGTTGTGCTTCTCCATGTACTCCGACATGTCGAGGTAGATGAGCGCGTCGGCGTCGCCGAACATGAACTCGGCCAGCGCCTTCGCGAGCAGGGTCTTACCGACGCCGGAGGGGCCGACGAAGATGAAGCAGCCCATCGGACGCTTCGGGTCCTTGAGGCCCGAGCGCGCCTTGCGGATCGCGCGGGACACGGCCTTGACCGCGTCGTCCTGGCTGACGACGGTCTTGTGCAGCTCGGCCTCGAGCTGGAGCAGGCGCTCGGACTCGGCCTTCTCGAGGCGGGTGAGCGGCACGCCGGTCATCTTGGAGACGACCTCGGCGATGATCTCGTCGTCGACGGTGCCGACGGTCTCGCTCATGCGCTCCTTCCACTCGGCCTGCAGGCGCTCGCGCTCGCGGCGGTGCTTGTCCATC
>CAIOCH010000105.1 GCA_903856525.1 uncultured bacterium
CGGCCGGCGCGAGTTCCGCCGCGTGCTCGCCGTGCGGCCGATCGGGCGCGGTGATGCGGACACGCTCGGACTCACCGCGCGACAGGCCGAACGCGTGGCGACGGATGCCATCCGCTGCCTGTCATCGCTCGAGGTGCGCGAGTACGCGCACGGGACGGATGAGTTCCTCGTCTCGGTCCCGGATGGCGACGACGAGGAGTCGCTCGCCGAAACGCTGCTTGCCACGGGCAACTTCCGCTACGTCGAGCCCGACTGGACCGTGTATCCCGTCGCGTGCCCCGACGACATCAACTTCTCCGGTCAGTGGTACCACCTTCCCGGGCAACTCGATTCCTGCGCGGCATGGAGCATCGAGACGGGCTCGCCCTCGGTGGTCATCGCGCTCTGCGACACAGGCGTCCGCGCGACGCACGGCGATCTCCGCCTCCACCGGCGCGAAGGCCTGCATGTGCCCTCCATGACATGGGAGGGTGCCGGCGGCGCGATCGCGGATGTGAGCGGCCACGGGACGCGCGTGACCGGTTGCGCGGCGGGCAACGGCGACAACGGCATCGGCATCGCGGGCATGGGCTGGAATCTCGGCCATCGCATGATGCGCGTGACCGACAGCACCTCCGGAAGCGCGGCGCTGTCGAACCTGCTGGCGGGCGCGCGCGCCGCCGCCGATGCGGGCGACCGTGTGGTGAGCGTGAGCTTCACGGGCGTGACATCCGCCTCGGTGCAGTCGACGGGTGACTACGTGCGTGCACGCGGCGCACTGCTCGTGTGGGCCGCAGGCAACGAGGCTGCGACCCTCGCGGGCCAGCGGAACGACTCCGTGATCGTGGTGGGCGCGACGGACTCGGCGGGACAGCTCGCGTCCTTCTCCAACCGCGGTCCCCTCGTCGATCTGGTCGCGCCCGGCGTGGGCATCTACACGACATCGCATACGAGCGACTCCTCGTACGCATCCGCCACCGGAACCAGCTTCGCGTGTCCGCTCGCCGCGGGACTGTGCGGACTCGTCTGGTCCCGCGATCCCTCGCTCACGCCGGCGCAGGTGGAGTCGATCCTCCGCGCATCGTGCACCGACCTCGGCACCCCCGGCACCGACGATCTCTTTGGCTTCGGGCGCATCGACGCAGCAGCGGCACTCTCGCTCGCATCCGGAGGTGCGGGCGGCGGTGGAGGTGGCACGGGCGGCGGCTCGGGTGGTGGCGACGGAGGAAACGGCGACACGACGCCGCCCGCGGTGCCGACATCGCTGGCCGTGACGGCGGCGGGCAGCGCCTCGATCACCCTCGCCTGGGCTCCGAACGCCGACTCCGATCTCGCCGGCTACAGCGTGCGGCGCTCGCTCTCGCCCACGGATGGCTTTGGCGACATCACGTCCGCGCCGATCGCGTCGACCACGTTCACCGATCGGGCGGTCGCCGCGGGCACGCGCTACTACTACGCCGTGCGCGCCGTGGACCACGCGGGCAACCAGTCGCGCTCGTCGATCATCGTGTCGGCGGTCCCGCAGTCTGCGAACGGCCCCGTGGTGCTCCTCGAGGACGGCTTCGAGTCGGGAGGGCTGGTCGCGGGCGGGTGGCTGGTGCAGGGTCCGCAGGCCGCGGCCAGCACGCTTTCGCGGTACACGGGTGCCTGGGGCGCGCGGCTGCAGGGAACCACGTGGATGGCGCGGTCGCGCCCCACATCCGGCGGCGCGGCGGGCCTCTCATCCATCACGCTGAACTTCGCCTGCCGGACGGTGTCGTTCGACAGCGGCGAGGCGCTCCTGGTCGAATGGTGGGACGGCTCGGTGTGGCGGCTCGCGGCAACGATCCAGTCGCCCACATGGTCGATGCGGTCCGTCCCGTTCCCCGCCGCCGCGGCCAACAACCCCGCGTTCATGGTCCGCCTGCGCACCAACGCCAACTCGCCGCTGTTCGAGCGTGCCGACATCGACGGCGTGCAGCTGCTCGGAACACCCGGCTGACGTTCGGTCCCGATCGCGCCGCGCGCGTCAGTTTCCCTCGCCCTCGCCACCCTGCGGCGGCGTGGCCGGAGCGGAGGCGGGCGTTCCCGCGGCCGCGCCCGGCGGAGGCGTGTACGGCACTGGGCCCGGCTCCGTGGTGCGGTACTTGTTGAGCTGCGCCTCCCACTGCGCCTTGAGCTTGGCATCGGTCTGCAGGCCGATGGCGCGCTCCTGGTGCAGGATGGCGTTGTCGCTGTCGCCGCGCGAGAAGTACGCGAGCGCCAGGATCTCCGCCGCGCGCGCATCCTGGCCATTGCCCAGCTGGTCCGCCGCGCGCGCGATGGCGAACGCGAACTCGAGGTCGCGCACCTTCACCCGCGGCGAGTTGAGCGCCGTGCGCGCCAGCGTGCGCAGCGAGGCGATGTCCCTGGCGTAGTGCACCGCCAGCTGCCTGCCGTAGGCGTAGCCCGCCTCGCTCATGTCGGCGGGGCCGATCATGGTGCCGTAG
>CAIOCH010000106.1 GCA_903856525.1 uncultured bacterium
ATCTGCGTGTTCCAGCCGCACCAGCACAGCCGCACGCGGTTCCTCCTCGACCAGTTCGCCACCAGTTTCTCGAGCGCCGACGAGGTGATCGTGCCGCATATCTACTTCGTGCGCGACAGCGAGACGGAGAAGACGCGCGTGAGTGCCCAGGACCTGGTCGACCGCCTGGAGCTGCGCCGCACGCGGGCGCGCCACATCGGGTCGTTCGAGGCGATCACCGAGTTCCTCGAGGCGAACTGCGAGGACGGCGATCTGGTGGTGACCATGGGCGCCGGACCGGTCAACCGCATCGCCAACGATTTCCTGCTGCGTGGCGGCGTGCAGACCGAACTGTCGACCACGCTGGCTGGACGGGTGGCATGATCGTGGCGAGCCCCTCCAGCCTGTACGCAGACCTCGACATCGAGGCGGAGCTCGACGCTCCGCTTGCGACGCACACCTGGTACGGGGTGGGTGGGCGTGCCGACCTGCTGCTGCGGCCGCGCTCAGTCTCGGCGCTGGGCACGCTCGCACGCAGGTGCCACCGCGACGGCATCCCGCTGCGCGTGCTCGGGTCGGGTGCGAACCTGCTGGTGGACGATGAGGGCGTGGATGGCGTGGTCGTCAGGCTCGACCAGCCGGCGTTCACCGGTGTCGACTTCAATGCCGACGGCCAGCTCGAGCGCATGCGGGTGCACGGCGGTGCGAGCATGGAGCGGCTGGTGCAGGAATGCGCGCGACGCGGATTGCGCGGCCTCGAGCAGATGGCGGGTATCCCTGCAAGCCTGGGCGGAGCGGTGCGCATGAACGCCGGCGGCAAGTTCGGGGCCATCGGCGACGCGATCGACGCCGTGGCCGTGATCGGCCCCGATGGCGAGCTGCGGGTCTATCCGCGCGCGGAGCTCCACTTCGGCTACCGCGAGACGAACGTGCCCGTGGGCGTGATCGCCTGGGCGAGCCTGCGCGTGCAGGAGGACGACCCGATCGCCTGCCGCGAGCGGGTGAAGGAGATCTTCGCCTACAAGAAGTCGACGCAGCCGATGTCGGCCAACAGCGCCGGCTGCATGTTCCGCAATCCGATGATGCCCGGAGGCGCGCGCGAGAGTGCCGGCAAGCTGATCGACCTCGCTGGACTGAAGGGCGCGCGCGTGGGCGGCGCCTTCGTGTCGCAGGAGCACGGCAACTTCCTGGCCTTCGACAGCGTGGCGCGGCAGCCGAGCGGACGCACCGACGACATGCGGCGTCTGGTCGAGCTCGTGCAGGAGCGTGTCCAGGCTTCGTTCGGCGTGGAGCTCGAGACAGAGGTGGTCTTCTGGCGACGGGGAGGTCGGGCATGACCGGTGCATCGAGACCTGCGGGTGGCCTGCCGCGCGTGCTTGTCCTGATGGGCGGGCCGGATGCCGAGCGCGAGGTGAGCCTCATGTCCGGTGCGCAGGTGGCCCATGCCCTCGAGGCGAGTGGTGCGTTCGAGGTCGTCCCGCACACGATCATGCGCATCGGCGCCGAGGAGATCCTCGCGCTGCGCCCCGACGTCGTCTTTCCCGTCCTGCATGGCCCGTGGGGCGAGGGCGGTCCGCTGCAGGAGATCCTCGAGTCGGTCGAGCGCGCGCATGGCATCGGGTTCGTTGGCCCGCGCTCCGCCCCCGCTGCGACCGCCATGAACAAGATCGCCACCAAGGCGATCGCATCGAGCGTGGGTGTGCGCACGCCGCGCGCGCGGCAGCTGGTGCGCGGAGAGCCGCTCGACCTCGCCGCCCCTCTGGTGCTCAAGCCGTCGAACGATGGTTCGAGCGTGGACCTTCGCATCTGCCGCACCGACGACGAGGCATCCGCGGCGCGCGCCGAGCTGGAGCGGCACCGCGACCTGCTCATGGCAGAGGAGTACATCAGCGGGCGCGAGATGACGGTTGGCATCGTGCACGGCGAGGTGCTGCCGATCATCGAGATCATTCCCAAGTCGGCGTTCTACGACTACCAGGCGAAGTACATCAGCGATGAGACGCGCTACACGCTCGATCCCGAGCTGCCCGCCGACGTCGCGGAGGAGATGCGCGACTCCACCCGTCGGGTGTTCGCGGCACTGGGGCTGCGCGATGTCGCGCGTGCCGACTTCATGGTCGACGCGCGCGGCGCCTGGTTCCTGGAGATCAACACGGCGCCAGGCATGACGACGCACTCGCTGGTGCCGATGGCGTCGCGGCACCGGGGAGTGGACATGCCTTCGCTCTGCGCCTCGCTGGCACAGTCGGCGATGCGGCGTGCGCGGGCGGACCGGTTTGTTCCGGCGGTGTCGGCGCCGCACGGCTGAACAACGCGGCGTGGTGGACGAGCGTGTGCATGTGTCGGAGTCCCGCGCAGCGGGAGAGCATCGAGCGCCCGCGCGACGGGCACAGGAGACGGCTACGGATGGCCCGCAAGAGTTCCAAGAAGTCCTCGACCCTCGCAGAACTGTACGACCGTGTGGCGGCATCGCTGCGGCAGAGCGGCGGCGCAGCGTCGATCGCCGTGCTGGCGGGGAGCATCGCCGTTGCGATCGTGCTGCTG
>CAIOCH010000107.1 GCA_903856525.1 uncultured bacterium
ATGGCTCGGGCTGGCACGCGCTCTACATCCCCCGCCGCGAAAGCGATGTGCCCGCAGAGGACATCGGCAATCCCGTGCGCCTCGGCTGCCTGCGCATGAACGGCAAGGAGGTCTTCCGCTTTGCGGTGACCAAGTTCAAGGAAGTGATGGAGGACGCCTTCTCCAAGACGGGCCTCACGCCCGACGACGTGAGCCAGGTGATCTGCCACCAGTCGAACGTGCGCATCATCGATGCAGCGCGCGAGAAGCTGCACATCGACCCGTCCAAGATCTACGTGAACATCGACCGCTATGGCAACTCGAGCGCGGGCAGCGTGCCGCTGTGCCTCGACGAACTGTGGCGCGCCGGCAAGATCACTCCCGGCAAGCCCTTCATGATGGTGGCGTTCGGCGGAGGCCTGACCTGGGCTTCCTCCGTGTGGAACACCTGATGGGCTTCGCCGGCGCGGAGCACCCCCGTGGGACCCAGGACCCACCGGCGCGGAACACCGAACGGGCCTGATCGACGCGGAACCCTGATATGACGAACATCGTTCTCCTCTGCCCCGGACAAGGTGCGCAGGCCGTTGGCATGGCCAAGGCCTGGTACGACGCAAGCCCCAAGGCCAAGGCCGTCCTCGACGACGCCGACCGCATCTTTGCGGGAAGCGCTGCGTCGGCCTCGGTGGGCGGGCGCTCGCTCACCGACATCGCCTTCAACGGCCCGGTCGACATCCTCGGCCGCACCGACATCTCGCAGCCCGCGCTGTTCGCGGCGGCGGTGGCGTGCTGGCACGCGTTGCCCGCTGAGCTCCGCACGCTGCGGATGCGCGCCGTGGCCGGACTTTCGCTCGGCGAATACACCGCGCTCCACCTCGCCGGCGCGTTTGGCTTCGAGGACGGACTCCGTCTCGTGATGCGCCGCGGCCAGCTCATGCAGCAGGCGGCGGAGGCCTCGCGGGGCGGCATGGTCGCGCTCATCGGTGCCGACGAGGCCCAGGCCAACGAGGTCTGCACCCGCACCCTCGCAGCCGGCGGCGCCGGGGAGCGCCCCACCGGCGAGTGCCTCGTGCCCGCGAACTTCAACGCCCCCGGCCAGATCGTGATCTCGGGCTCCATCGAGGCCTGCGACCGCGCGCTGACCGTGGCGGGCGAGGTGGGCGTCCGCGCCACCAAGTTGCAGGTGGCGGGCGCCTTCCACAGCCCGCTCATGGCGCCCGCGGCCGAGAAGCTGGCGGAGGCGCTCGGAGCGGTCGAGATCCGTCCCCTCCAGGGGGAGGTCTGGTCGAATGTCACCGCCCAGCCCCATCGTACGGACGGGGACCCCGCCGCAAATGCGCAACTTCTCCGCCGACTTCTGGTGGATCAGCTGGTGTCGCCTGTACGATGGAGTCAATCGTGCGCGAACCTGCTCGCGGCGCTCGGCGCCGAAGGCAACCGTGCCACGACCGCGTTCCATGAGCTCGCCCCCAACACGGTGTTGAAGGGCCTCATGCGCCGCATCGACAAGACCTGCGAGGTCGTTCCCCATGATGCACCGACTCAGGACAATCCGTAACTCGACCCTGACGATGGCCGCGCTCTGCTGCGCGAGCACCTTCCTCGTTGCCTGCGGCGGCGAGGAGGAACCCGTGGCCGTGGTCCAGAAGGCTCCGCCGCCGAAGGTGGAGGCCCCGCCGCCGCCGCCGCGCGTGCCCTCGATCGAGGAGCTCATGGCGCGCCTCGACATCGACCAGCGCGTGAACCTCCCCGAGGACCTCGCCCCCGCCACCGAAGGCGAGCGCGTGGCCGTGCTCAAGTTCTTCGACGGCTTCGCGCGCGGCAACGCCGATGCGCTCAAGCCGATGCTGTCCGAGCCGGACCAGTTCCTGCTCGGCGAGATGACCACTTCGGGCGCCTTCGCCAAGTCGACCAGCGGAATCTCCCGCATCGATGTCCGCTGCGGCGTCGACGCCGGCGCGACGCACGCGCTCGCCGTCTTCCACGTGGGCGAGGAGTACGAGCCCCAGCTGTGGACCCTGAGCAACGCCGAGGCCAGCCCCGAGTTCGACTCGGTGGCCACGCCCCCCGACATCATGGACAAGCTCAGCGGCGACGATCCCATCGGGTTGTGGTTCCTCGTGGTCAAGAGCGAGCTCGCCAAGGCCGAGGAGCCCGACGAGCAGCCCGAACTGCCCAAGCAGGACTTCACCGCCGAGGACGGCGGAGGCGAGAATGCGGGCGGTGGCGATTCTGCTCCAAGCAGCGCCCCTGGCGGCTCGCCCGGACGCCGCATGCCCGGCGCCCCGATCAAGGCACCGAAGCCGCCGGGTTTCGGAACCAAGTGATCGACGGGAACGCGCCGTGATCGGCGGGTTCGCCCCCCGTCGCTCCGACGCAGCAACAGCCTGACTTCCACACCGCAGCCCCGCCCACGCGGGGCTGCTTTGTCGTTGGGCCGCGCCGACGGCGCGCAGGAGCGCGCATCACGCACCCCTGCGCCGTCTGCGGTATCTTCCCCGCTTCGCCGCGATGCGGCGAGGGAGGTCTCGAGTCATCGAAAAGCGCGTCGCCATCGTCACAGGAGCCAGCCGCGGCATTGGCCGCGCCATCGCCGAACGCCTCGCGAAGGACGGCCGGCACGTCGTGCTCGTCGCCCGCAGCGCCGATGGCCTTGCCGCGACCGAAACCGCCATCAAGGCCGTCGGCGGCTCCTGCGAGGTCCGCCCCTGCGACATGGCCGATTTCACAGCCGTCCAGGCGCTCATCGAAGGCGTCGCCGAGACCCACGGCCGCCTCGACATCCTCGTCAACAATGCGGGCATCACCCGCGACACCCTGCTCCTCCGCATGACCGACGAGCAGTGGGACGAGGTGCTCAACGTCAACCTCCGGTCCATCTTCGTGGCCTGCCGAGCTGCCATCCGACCCATGATGCGGGGCAAGTTCGGCCGCATCGTGAACATCGGCAGCGTGTCGGGCCTCTCGGGCAACTCGGGCCAAGCCAACTACGCAGCTGCCAAGGCAGGCCTCGTGGGCTTCACCAAGACCATCGCCAAGGAGATGGGCGCCAAGGGCATCACCGCCAACGTGGTGGCGCCTGGATTCATCGAAACCGACATGACGCATGTCCTGGGCGATGCCGTCAAGACGGCGTTCCTGCAGAACATCCCCGTGCGCCGACTCGGCAAGCCCGAGGAGATCGCCGCCGCCGTGGCCTATGTCTCGAGCGACGAGGCGGGCTTCCTGACCTCCCAGACCATCGTGGTCGACGGCGGCATGACCTCCTGACCCCGTTTGGACCGCGGCAGCGTGGGTTCGGCACTTTCTGCCCCAATCCACCCGTCGCGGGGCATCTGCGGACGGCCGCCCGAACCATCTGTTTTTCGCTATATTCCCCCGCCCCCCGGGACACCGGTGGGTGCCAGTCCCCCAGACACCGCCAGAGAACGAAGGAGTTCCTCCAGTGACCGACGCCGAGATCGAGAAGAAGGTGATTGAGATTGTCGCTCAGCACACGGACAGCGAGCCGGAGTCGATCACCCGTGAGACGAGCTTCACCAACGACCTGAACGCCGACAGCCTCGACATCGTCGAGCTGCTCATGGAGTTCGAGTCGCAGTTCGGCACCAAGATCCCCGACGACCAGGCGGAGAAGATCCACACCGTCGGTCAGGCGATCGACTTCATCAAGGCGAACCGCTCGCAGGGCTGATGCCCCGTGGGTCACCCGCGAGCGAGTTGCTGACGCATGTCCGAGCCACTGCCGGAGTCCGAGATCGAGGCGAAGGTCATCGAGGCCATCGCCGACCAACTTGGCGTTGCCAAGGCGGATGTCGCACGCACCAGCGAGTTCGATGCCATCTGCGACAGCCTCGACAAGGCCGAGCTGATGATGGAGTTCGAGGATCTCTTCGAGATCTCGATCACCGACGAGGCCGCGACCAGACTCAAGACGGTCGCAGACGCGGTGGAGTACATCCATCGCACCCTCAAGAACTCGTGACCGCAGCCTGAGGAATCGCTCCCACAGGAACTCCCTCGGCGGAAACCCCCCTCGCTCCCGCGAGGATTCCGCCGAGGCCCGCCCGAGGCCCGCCCGAGGAATACGCCGAGGAACACGCCGGGGAACACCCCGCGCAACACCCCGAGGATCCCATGAAGACCGTCACCTTCCGCCGCGTCGTCGTCACCGGGATCGGTGCCGTGTCGAACCTTGGCTGCAGCGCGACCAAGACCTGGGAGGCGATGAAGGCAGGCCGCTCGGGCATCACTCCGCTGCGCACCTTCCCGCAGAACGAGGACTGGTCCGTGCGGTTTGCGGGCGAAATCCATGATTTCGACCCATCGCATGTGGTGGACGGCCGCGAGCAGAAGCGCATCGACCGCGTCGCACTCTTCGCGATGGCCGCGGCCGACGAGGCGGTCCGCGACTCGGGCCTCGATCTCCGGAACGCCGCGGATCCCTACCGGAACGGAACCATCATCGGCTCGGGCATCGGCGGCGTGCTGACCATGGAGGAGGGGCACACCAAGCTGCTCCAGACGGGTCCGCGACGCGTGAGCCCGTTCGTGGTGCCGAGGCTGATGGTGAATGCGGCCCCGGGCAACGTCTCCATCCAGTTCAACCTGAAGGGGCCGAGCACCGCGGTCGCGTCGGCGTGCGCCTCGAGCGGTCACGCCATGGGCATCGCCATGCAGTCCATCCAGCGCGGAGACTGCGACGTGATGGTCGCCGGCGGCAGCGAGGCGGCGATCACGCCGCTCACCCTGTCCGCGTTCGCCTCGATGAAGGCGCTCTCCACGCGCAACGACGATCCGGCCAACGCATCGCGTCCGTTCGACAAGGACCGCGACGGGTTCGTGCTGTCCGAGGGCGCGGCGATCGTCGTGCTCGAGGAGCTCGAGCACGCCAAGCGGCGCGGGGCGCGGATCTACGCCGAGCTCGTGGGTTTCGGCGCCACGGGGGATGCCTATCACATCGCCGCCCCCGACGAGCAGGGCTCAGGCGCCTTCAAGGCCATGGAGGTCGCGCTTAAGGATGCGCAGGTCGACAAGACCGAGGTGGGTTACATCAACGCCCACGGAACCTCGACACCGCTGGGCGACAAGGCCGAGGTGGGCGCGGTCAAGCGGCTCTTCGGCGAGCACTCCTACAAGCTCGCCATGAGCTCGACCAAGTCGATGACCGGCCACGCCCTGGGTGCGGCGGGTGGCATCGAGACCATCCCCACGATCATGTCGATCTACGAAGGCGTCCTGGCGCCGACGATCAACCTCGACAACGCCGACGAGGGCTTCGACCTCAACTTCGTGCCCAACGTGCCGCAGGAGGCGCGGGTGAACATCGCGCTGAACAACACCTTCGGTTTCGGCGGCCACAACGTGTCGCTGGTGTTCAAGCGGTTCGCCTGAGCGCCTGGTCCACCCTCCTTTCCCGATTCTCCCGCGCGCGCGTGCGACGGCGCCCGGTGTCTGCTGGCATGGGGCGCGACGGCCGAACGGGACGGCATCCGATCCGTATTGTCGTTCCGTATCGCCGTTTCGCGCGATGCCGCGAAAGTCGGGTTGTCCGCTTGGCCGATAAAGCCCCCATGTCCAACGACCTCTCCCGCATCCTCCGACTGGAGGTTCCGCTGATCGTGCAGATCGCGGAGCGCCGGATGTCGCTTGCCGAGGTCACCGCCCTCACCCATGGCTCGATCATCGAGCTCCCCAAGCAGATCTCGGAGGAGCTCGACGTGCTGGTGAACAACACGCGCATCGGCGCGGGCCGCGCCGTCAAGGTGGGTGAGAACTTCGGAGTGCGCCTGACGCAGATCGGGGCGGTCTCGGACCGTGTCGTGGCGATGGGTGGGTAGACGCGACGTGCCTCCGATGAACGACCGTTGACCGAACCAAAGACCTGAACCCACCGCATGCCCCGCAATATCCCAGTTGGCAACGGCGAGATGCTCGTCGCGTTCGACGACCAGTACCGCATGCGCGACCTGTACTGGCCGCATGTCGGGCAGCCGAACCACACCTGCGGTCACATGCAGCGCTTCGGCGTCTGGGCCGACGGGCAGTTCGCGTGGATCGACTCGCCCGGATGGACGCGCGATCTGCGCTACAAGCCCGACACCATGGTGACCGAGGTCCGGCTGCGGCATGAGCGGCTCGGGATCGAGCTCCTCTGCAACGACGCGGTCGACTACTGGAGCCCCGTGTACTTCCGCCGCGTGGTGGTGACCGACATCGTCGGCAAGCCGCGAGACGTGCGCGTGTTCTTCCACCACGACATCAGCGTCAACGAGTCGCCCGTGGGCGACACCGTGATGTACGACCCGCAGTCGGGCGGCCTGGTGCACTACAAGGACGCCACCTACTTCCTGATCAACGGCTGCTCGTCGGGGCGCTTTGGCGTCGACTACTGGGCCACGGGCGCCAAGCGCATCGGCGACGCCGAGGGCACCTGGCGCGATGCCGAGGACGGCCTGCTCTCGCGGCACGCGATCGCGCAGGGATCGGTCGACTCGACCGTGGGATTCGCCGTGGCGCTCTCGCCGTGGGGTTCGGGGAGCATCCACTGCTGGATGGCCGCGGGCCGCACCCACGAGGCCGTGATCGGGCTCAACGACAAGGTGCGCATCAAGACTCCGCAGCGCATGATGGACCGCACCGAGGCGTACTGGCGGCTGTGGGCGCTCAAGGAGCCGGTGGACCTGTCGCCGCTGCCCGAGCGGGTGCGCGACATGTTCGTGCGCAGCCAGCTCATCTGCCGCACGCAGATCGACAACAACGGCGCCATCATCGCCGCCAACGACTACGACATCACCCACTTCGCGGGCGACACCTACTCGTACATGTGGCCGCGTGACGGCGCGCTGGTCTCGCATGCGCTCGTGCTCGCAGGGCACGGCGAGCTCTCGCGGAACTTCTTCCGCTTCTGCGAGAAGGTCATCACCAAGGACGGCTACTTCCTGCACAAGTACAACCCGTCGGGCACGCTGGCCTCGAGCTGGCACCCTTCGGTGCTCGACGGACAGCGCGTGCTGCCCATCCAGCAGGACGAGACCTCGCTGGTGATCTGGGCGCTGCGGCGGCACTTCCAGGTGTTCCGCGACGTGGAGTTCATCAAGACCACCTACAACACGCTGGTGGTCGAGCCGGCGAACTGGATCCTGCGCTACCGCGACCACAACGGGCTCCCGCAGCCCTCGTGGGACCTGTGGGAGGAGCGCCGCGGCATCCACCTCTTCACGGTGGCATCCACGATCGGCGCGCTGAAGGCGGCCGCGAGCTTCGCGCAGGACATGGGCGCGTTCGACCGTGCGGCGGAGTTCAACGAGGGCGCCGAGCGCATGCGCGGCGCCATGATCCGCCACATGTGGGAGCCCGACCGCAACCGCTTCGCGCGGATGGCGACACCGCTCCCCGACGGCACCTACCGGCTCGACATGACGATCGACTCGTCTGCGTTCGCACTCTTCGCCTTCGGGGCGATGAGCGCCAACGATCCCAAGGTGGTCGCCATGATGGAGCAGGTGCGGGAACGCCTCTGGGTGAAGACCCACATCGGCGGCCTCGCGCGCTACGAGAACGACTACTACCACCGGGTGGAGCACTCGAACCTGGGCGATGTGCCGGGCAATCCGTGGGTTATCTGCACCCTGTGGGTGGCCCAGTGGCTGATCGAGAAGGCGGAGTCGCTCGAGGAACTCGAGCAGGCGCTGCCTTACCTCCACTGGACTGCGGACCGCGCCTTTGCTTCGGGGGTGCTCGCGGAGCAGTTCGACCCCTACACGGGCGGCGCGATCTCGGTGAGCCCCCTCACCTGGTCGCACGCGACGGTGATGATCGTGACCACGAAGTATCTCCTGAAGCACGCGCAGATTACGGGGCGGCCGTCGGGCAGCGTGGCCGAGCGCGCCTTCCCGAAATCGCGATGATGTGGGGAACTTGACCGCTGCGACCCGCGGGGCGAATCCGCGGGAATCGGCGGCCGAATCAACCGCGCCCCGCCATGCTTCCACTCGACAAGCAGTTCGCAGCCTCGATCGACCATGTCTCCCGCGCCCTCGCGGAGTGGACGGTCGTGTCGCTCTACGAGCAGCACCCCGAGTTCGAGTCGCGCTACGGCGCCGACGGGCGGGCGCTCTGGAAGGGCGAGCTGCTCAACCGCCTGCAGTACCTCGCGGAGGCGGTGGCGGCCAATCGGCCCGCGCTCTTCACGAACTCGGTGGAGTGGGCGCGTGCGGCGTTCATGGCGCGCGGGTTTGAGATCGCGCACCTCGCCGAAAGCCTGGTCGCGCTCGACGAGACGCTGCGCGCGGAGCTCCCCGCGCAGTTGGCGGCGCGCACCTCGCACATCATCGAGCAGGGACTCGCCGTGGCTCGCCGCAGCGAGTCGCCGCGCGACGACGCGGTGCTCGAGAGTGCCCTGCTGTGCGAGGGTGCCGACACGGCGCGTGCGCGCATGTACCTGGTGCACCTGCTGGAGCGGCACCAGTCCAAGGCCGTCGACGTGCTGCTCGAGGCCGTGCGCAGCGGCCGCTCGGTGGCGCAGGTGTACGAGTCGGTGATCTCTCCCGCCCTCGCCGAGGTCGGCCGGCTGTGGCACATCAACGAGGCCACTGTTGCCGACGAGCACTACGTGACCACCGCAACCCAGAACGCGATGGCGGTGCTGCGCACCAGGCTGCCGCAAGCGACGCCCAACGGCAAGCGCGCGCTCGCCGCCAGCGTGGGCGGCGACCTCCACGACGTGGGCATCCGCATGGTCGCCGATCTCCTCGAGAGCGAGGGCTGGCAGGTGGACTGCCTGGGCGCGAACATGCCCACGGTCGATCTCGTGGATCACGCGGTCGACGAGGTCGGACGGCCGCAGTTCCACCTGGTGGCGCTGTCGGCGAGCACGGGGCTCGTGGTGCGCACGATGGCCACGGCCATCGAGCAGCTGCGCGCGGCGGCACCCGAGCACCGCATCCCGATCATGGTGGGCGGAGGCCCCTTCTCGCTGGTGCCCGACCTCTGGCAGGTCGTGGGTGCCGATGGCTGCGCCAGCTCCGCATCCGATGCGGTGCATGTGGCCAAGCGCATCGTGGGGTAGGCGGGGATTCCCGCGGTGATTCCTATTGACAATTCGGTGCTGACGCGCGGACGGTTGCCGCATGGACTGTCGGCCGATGGCTCGCGGTCTCGTGGCCGTCCTCGGTCTGACCGGAGAATCCATCCATGTGCGCGCACCGCCCCCCGCTTCTGAGCCCCGCCTTGCTCTCCCTTGGCCTTTGGGCCTCGGCTTTCGCCACCCCGTCGACCGCCCTTGCCGACACCATTCGACTCTCGGACAGCCTCGACGCGGTCCGAGCGGGACTGAGTGCACCCTCGAGCCGTGGCGCGCACGCCCTGGTGATCGACGCATCGCGCATCGACCACGCGGGCGCGCTCAAGATCCTCAAGTCGCTGCAGACACTGCGGCGCGCCGGAGGCTCGGTGGTCGCGGTGTGTCCCGCGCCCGCGGCCGGCGCGGTGGAGGGATCCGCGATCGTGGCCATGGCGTGTGACGCCGTGGTGTTTGTGAAGGGTGGCGAGATTGCGGGCGCGAGCCCGGCGTGGTGCAGCGGGGAGACGGATCGCGCGACCCTGGTGCAGGAGCTCGAGGGCATCTCGCGGCTCGACCCACTCCTGAACACGCGTCTGGTGGACGCGACGGAGGCGTTGAGTTGGACGCCCAAGACAGGCTTCAAGGCCGACACCACGGGGGCGGTCAAGCTCGCGTCCGCAGGTCAACCGATCAAGCTCGGGGCGGCGCAGCTCAAGCGCGTGCAGGTTGCGGCGCAGGAGTTCGCGACCCTCGAGGAGGCCATCGAGGCGATCGAGGGTGGAAACGTGGATGCGCGCGAGGATCCTTCCTCTGCGCCGCCACCATCGTCACCCGGGAATCCGCCGGGAAGTCCGCCACGCCGACCCCCGGGAAATCCGCCTGCGAATCCACCGTCGACGGCGCCTACCGTGCCACCAGCTCCAGCAGCGCCCAATGCCGAGATCGAGGCCAAGCTGGCGCCCAAGGTGCGCGAGTATGGGCAGGAGCTCGCCAAGCTGCAGGGGTTGCTCAAGGAGTTCGACGACTACTTCTACGGGCGCGAGGGCGTGTGGACCACCCAGCACAAGAGCCTCAAGGCCGTGTGGTTCAACGAGGCCGACAACACCCGCGACGCGAACACCAAGACGCGCACGGAGCGGCTCCAGCGCGACATGAAGACAGCGATGTCGGCCATGACCTCGCTTGCCAAGAGCATCGACAAGATCGCCAAGAATCCCGAGCACCCCGAGGTGCTGCGCACCAAGTCGCACCAGGAGGCGATCGCGGGCCTGCGGGCGGCGTTCGAGCGCAACAAGGTGTCGAATTACGAGGAATTCAGTAAGAAGGCGCTGCAGTTGAAGTAGAGTGCGGGAGGCGAGGATGCCGCGGTGCGGCAAGGAGCAGCGCATGAGGCAGCATGGGAACGGACGGTCGATGGCGACGCGATGCGGTGTGCTCCTGGGATCGCTCCCTGAGATCGTCGCGTCGGTCTCGGTTGTGACGGTTTGCGTGGCGCTCGGGTGCCGAACGCCGGAGCGACCACCGCCCGATCAGGTCGTGGCTCGACCAACTCCGATGCCAGACCATCCATCGCCAGCGGATGGTCTCCGCGGCGTACAACTCACCACGCTCGCCGAGGGCACCTATCCCGATCGGCCGACGGTACGCGGCGGAGCGCCGACGACGCCCACTCAAGCGGCCAACGGCAGCGTGGGAGGGCGGTCCGGAACCCCCGCGTCGACGCAGCGTGCCGGAGCGTCGGGTGCCCCAAGCTCGTCTGCATCGGCACAGGCTCCGTCATCCACATGTGGTCCCTGCAACGGTAGCGGACAATCGCCGAGCGGCGGAAACTGTGGAGCATGTGGCGGCTCGGGTTCCAGCAACGGTTCCGGTGGTGGAGCTGGTAGCGGATCGGGATCCGCAGGCGCGGCTGGATCCGCAGGTGCGGCTGGATCCGCGGGCTCGGCTGGATCCGCGGGCGCGGCCGGATCTGCGGGCGCGACTCCCGCAGGAACGACCCCGAGTGGAGCCACAAGTGGAACCCCAAGTGGGAAGTCGGGCTCGGGGCAGTCCGCTTCAGCAGGACAGTCGACGCCCGCTGGCCAAAGCACTGGTGCCGCGGCGTACGGCGCTGGATCGGGCGCGGGATCAGGCGGAACCGTGGGACTGCAGCAAGCCATCGTGCCCTCGGCAGGAAGCGCGCCCGCCGACGAGCGTACCGCG
>CAIOCH010000108.1 GCA_903856525.1 uncultured bacterium
ATCCGGTGATGCCGAACTGATAGATGCTGCCATCCGCAGGATGCACCACTGCGTCCTCGCACTCGTAGACCATGGGGCGGCCGGGCGTGGGAATCACCGCGCCCGTCCGCGGCACCAGGTCGACTCGGGTCACGCCCGCCAGCGATGCGATGAAGGTCACGCGCGTGCCGACGTCGAGGAACAGCGCCCGATGCACGCTGCGGCGGTTGGGCGCTCCGTGGCCACCAGGTAGATCGAACCGCCAGAGCACCTCGCCCGTGGCGACATCGAGCATGGCCGTCGAGGAGCCCATGGATCCCATGGCGAGCAGCGCGCCATCGGGTGAGAAGTCGAGGCAGGGGATGGGCGCGGGCATGGCCCCCGGCAGGCGGTGCAGCTCGGTAAGGGTCCCGCCCCCGTTCGTTCCGCTCCCGTCCGTTCCACGCTCGTCCTTGAGCACGACGAGCGACCCATCGGCGAGCGCTGCCGCCACATGTCGGGCGCTGCGCGCGATGCGCGTGACGCGTGCGCCGAGGCGCGCGACCTCGCGCCACGCGCCGCTGCGGGCATCGAACTCGTGCAGCGTGCCGTCGCCGTCGGCCGCCGTGAACTGCGCGGGTCCTGGGCCGTGCCGCACCGCGGTGAGCGACTGACCGAGCTCGTGGTCGGCGAAGGCGCGGTTGCCGTCGAGGATCCATGCACCCACGAAGTCGGTGCTGCGCAGCGGTTCGGGGGGCTTGTTGGCGGCCAGCACCACGCGTCCGAACAGCCGTGATCCGCTGTCGTCGAAGGAGATGTTCCACACATGGGTGAAGGTGCCGCCCAGCCGGTCCACGATCTCGAGCGTCCCGGTATCGATGATCCGCACCATGTTCGCCCAGCTGCTGGCGGCGGCGAGGCGACCGTCGGGGGAGATGACGAGGTCGTAGACGCTACCGCCCGGAAGGTCGCGTTCGTCGAGCGTCGCGCCCGTCGCGGGGTCGATGCGTGCCACGCGCCCGTCGTTCCAGGTGACCAGCATCGTGTCACCCGCGGGCGACACCGCCGCTGCACGGGTGCCGCCGATGCGCGCGGCCGTCAGCCAGCGCTCACGGGCCGTGCGTGCCTTCGGATCGGCGTCGATGCAGCGCAGGCGCCCGTCGGCGAAGGCGACGAGCACCACCGATCCATCGCGGCTGAACGACGCATCGATCGCGCCACCAAGGCCGGCGAGCCGGCCGACGATCGTGCGGGTGGCGAGGTCGACGAAGGCGATGTCGCCCGCCATGCCCGCCACGATGAGCGTGTCGCCCACCGCGTGCACCCGCATGGCGCCCATGTCGGGCAGGCGGTGCAGCTGGCGCGCGGTGCGGTCGATCTCGAACACCGCGCTGTCGGTCATCGTGGAGAACACGCGCGCACCGTCCGCGGTGGCCGAGAGCGACATGACCGAGACCGACGGCATCGGCTGCCCGGAGTCCTTGACGATGTCGTACTCCTCCGTCGGCCGCTTGCCCGTCGGATCGACCACCTGCACCCGCCCGCCGGTGATGCCTGCGAGCACCTCTCCCGACGGCGCGTGGAACTGCACCGTGAGGATCTCGCCGTCCGCCTCGGAGAACAGGTCGATGTTGGCCACGCACGCATCGATGTGCCGCGCCTCCCAGCCGCGGTGCTCGGCGGCCACGCGCGGCAGCAGCACCATCGCGTCGGCTGGCTGCTGCCCCGCGATCGATGCGGCCGCGGCGCGCACATTTGCGCGCGCGGCGTGCTTCTCGGCGCGCTCGGCTGCGTCGGTGGCGGCGAAGCCCAGCACGATCGAGGCCACAGTGCCCGCCAGGATGGCGATCATCGCGACCACCGTCATGCCCGTGGCGATGCGGTTGCGCCGCATCGCCGAGACGAGCGTTCGTCCGAGGGTCTGCGGCAGCGCCAGCACCGGCTCGTGCGCCAGCCAGCGCCGCAACTCGTCTCCGAGCTCCGACGCGGTGCCGTAGCGCGCATCGCGGTCCTTGGACATCGCCTTGAGCACCACCGCCTCGAGTTCCGCGGGAATGGTCGAGTCGACCCGCCGCGGTGCCGCAGGTTCCACCTCGCGCACGATGCGCGCCGTGGTCGTGAGCGGTTCGCCGCGCGTCTCGTACGGCAACCGTCCCGTGAGCAGCTCGTACAGGATGAGTCCGATCGCGTAGACATCGGCACGCGAGTCGATGGCGCCACCGCGCGTGAACTGCTCGGGGCTCATGTACTGCGGCGTGCCCGCGAACGGAGTGTCGCCATCGGCCGCGCCCTCGAGCGATCGCGCGATGCCGTAGTCGATCACCCGCAGCGATCCCGTCTCGGAGATGAGCAGGTTTCCCGGCTTGAGGTCGAGGTGGATGATGCCGAGGCGGTGCCCCGAGCCCACGGCATCGCAGGCGGTGGCGAGCATGGCCACGATGTCGCGGCGCGTGGCGGAGGAGTCCCGCGCCCACCGCGTGATGCTGCGGCCGCCGGCCACGAGCTCCATGGCGAAGTAGGGCCGCGTCGACCCGTCGGAGGGAATGTGCAGCGACCCCGCGGCGATGATGCGGGCGATGTGCTGGTGGTCGAGCCGCGCCAGGAACTCGGACTCCTTGCGAAACCGCGCCA
>CAIOCH010000109.1 GCA_903856525.1 uncultured bacterium
CGATGCGCGGCACCAGCCCCATCGGCGCGGCGGCGAGCGCCCGCATCTCGCGGAGCGCATGGAGCCGGGCATCCCCGCCCGCACTGTCCGCAAAGCGCTTGATGACGACCTCGACGGCGGCATCGTCCGCCGAAAGCAGCGCATCCTGCGCCCTCGCCACCTGTGCGGTCGCGCCCGATCCGAGGATCTCCACGACCCGCCAGCGTCCGAGCACCACGCGCCCGACTTCCATCGATCCGCCGTCGGCTTCGGGAAGACCGAATCCGAGCGCCACCGCATGGATGACCTCCTCGAGCGTCGGATGCAGCAGCGCCAGAGCGCGTGCCGCCTCATGCGCCGATGCGCCGTTGTTCGCGCAGGACGCGCGGAGCGCGGCCTCGATCGCCGCATCGGTCGCGAGCGGCATCGTGACAGGATCGGTGATCGCCGGCAGATAGCGCGCCAGGGTCGCATGCGCGCCGACCTGCTCCGCGTCACGCTCGATCTCGCAGGCAAGCTCGAGGTCGTCCGTCGTGTCGGCGGTGAACGGTCGCGGCTGCATCCGAGCCATCATGCCGCGGGCGCGCGCACGCGTCCAGCAGGATCCACCGCGGACCGCGAAATCGGCGCGGCTACCAGCGCTGCATGAAGAGCGCCGACTGCAGCTCCGCCTGCTTGGTGAACATCGCCTCGCCGTCCACGCACACCGCGCCGCGCGCGCGGGCCTCGCGCAGGAAGGGCGTCTCCTTCGGCGCATAGACGGTGTCCATCACCACGACTGAGTCGTCGAGGAACGCGTCGTCCGGCATCGGCGAGCCCTTTGGATCGGGCCCGCCCTCCATCCCGAGTGGCGTGCAGTTGACGAACGCGTGGAAGCACTCGCAGCGGGGCGCGTTGCAGCGGAAGTGCTCCTCGTTGCCCGCGATCACGCGCGTGGGCTTGCCGTTCGCGCGCGCGCGTCCCGAGAGCGCCGTCGCCAGCGCCTCGGCCTTCGCGTGCGTGCGGTTGAAGACGACGACCGTCGCGCCCGCGAGCGCGAGCCCGCCTGCGACCGCGCGCGCGACGCCGCCTGCACCCAGGACGGCAACACGCGCACCCTCGAGCGCAACTCCACGCGTCGCGAGCGCCGCAGACAACACTTCGACCGCTGCGGGCATGTCGGTGTTGGTCGCGAACAGGCGCTGCGCGTCGGGCGATCCATGCGGATGCACGACCAGCGTGTTCGCCGCGCCGAGCCACGCGGCATCCGCATCGACCGTGCCGCCGCGCTCCTGCACGAAGCGCACGAGATGCTCCTTGTGGGGCAGCGTCACGCTCGCACCCGAGAAATCGAGCTTCTCGTGATCGACCAGCGCGCCCACCGTCGCCTTGAAGTGCTCCCACTCACCCGGCACGGGCAGCGGGAGATACACGCCGTCGTAGTCCGCCTCCGCGAAGCGCGCGTTGTGGAACGCCGGCGACCGCGAGTGCGCCACAGGCCAGCCGATCACGCCGAACACGCGCGTCGCGGGTCCGATCGCGCCGAACCGGTAGAGGTCGCGGAGCTCGCGCGCCGTCGGCTGCCCTGGCGCCGTGCCCGCGCCTTCGGCGTCGCTCGCGAAGGTCAGGAACCCGCCGAACTTCGGCGCGAGCACGCGGCTCATGAGTCCTGCCTCGCCCATGCACAGCGCGATCGTCGGCTTGAGACGCATCGACAGCAGGTCGAACGCCTCGAGGTTGTCGCGCACGCTGCGCGCCATCCAGGCGAGCTTGACGACCGACACCAGCGGATCCTCCTGCATCGCCGCCACGCGCCGCAGGAGATCGATCGGCCGCTGCTGGAAATCGTGCGTGCTGGCGACGATCCGCGTGGGCATGTCGTCGGCGTTCTTCGGCGCGATCGCTGCGGACAGCAACCCTCGCACGAGATCCGGTGCCATCGCGGCGAACTCGATGTCGATCATCTTGGGCGCATGCTCCGCGCGCGCGATTCGGGCAAGCAGCGCGAGCCGCGCGTTCTCGGCAAGCGCGCAGGTGCCACCCTCGTCGGCGCTGCGGATCGTCACGATCGACGGCAGCGCCGCCTCGCGCACCAGCCGCGCGATCGCAGCCTCGGCGTCGGCATCCGACGCGAGCCCGTCGCAGCGCCATTCGACCATGCGCGCGCCCAGCACGCGCGCGCGCGCGGCGCGCTCGAGCGCAAGGGGGACCTCACCGGCGGCCTCGACCGAGATCGGAACACAGATCAACGACATCACCGCTCCATGACACCCTTGGGGATCAGCTTGCTCGTCCACGCGTACGGCAGCACGCGGCACAGCGCCGCGGCCGTCTTGTTGAACGCGCCCGGCACGACGACCGCGCGGTTGCGCTCCACGCCCTCGAGGCCCGCCACGCACACCGGCTGCGCCTGCTGCCACATGAACTTGGGCAGCTTGTCCATCTCGGCGCGGTTGCCGAGCACATCGTGGAACTCGGTGTAGGTGAACCCGGGGCACAGCGCCGTGCAGTGCACACCCGTGCCGAGCAGGTCGAAGCGCAGCGCGCGGCTGGCGGTGGTCATGAACGCCTTCGCCGGCGCGTACAGGCTTCCCGGCGGCTCGGGGCAGAGCGACGCCAGGCTCGAGACGTTGAGCACCCGCCCGCGGCCCTTGCGCACCATCGCGGGCAGCAGCCCGTGCGTGAGGTGCAGCCACGAGCCGACCATGACCTGCACGAAGTCGGCGTGCTCGGCCCAGTCGTTGTCGAGGAACCGCCCGTTGAGCCCGTAGCCCGCGTTGTTGACCAGGAAGTCGATCTCGAGGTTCGACGCGCGCAGCTCGTCGAGGATCCGGCGCGGCGCCGCGATGTGAGAGAGATCCTCGGTGATCACCTTGGCGCGCACGCCGAAGCGTTCGCCCACCTCGCGCCGCAGCGCCACGAGCCGCTCCTCGCGCCGCGCCACGACCACGAGGTCGTGGCCGCGCTCGGCGAGCAGCAGTGCGAACTCGCGCCCGAGGCCCGCGCTCGCACCTGTCACCAGCGCGATGGGGCGACGCGCATCCGCGCCTTTCGCTGGGGAGGAATCCGCGGCATCCATGTTCAGAACCGCCAGCTGAAGAAGGCGCCCACGAACGGCGCGGGCTCGACATCCTCGCTCGCGAGCTCGTTGCCGCGCGAGTCGTCGATGCTCATCTCGCCCATGAGCTGCATGCCCGCGACGAGATCGAGCCGGCCGCCGCACTTGGCCCGGTGCGTGGCACGCAGCCAGATGGGCAGGCCCTCGTCGGTGCCCACGCCGTTGGCGCGCTGGGGCGATCCCGAATCATCGAGGCGGAAACGGCGGTAGGTGTAGCGACCGCCGAACGCGAGCTCGTACTCGTCGCTGATCACCCAGATGCCCTCGAGCCCCGCGCCGCCCGGGTAGGCCTCGGGCCCCGCGAAGTTCGACAGGCGGAACTCCTTGCACGGGCGCCAGTCGATGATCACCTGCGGCACCACGAGCACATCGTCCTCGATGCGCGAGATCGCCAGCACGCCCGCGCCCAGCGACAGCTCGCGCGAGAAGGAGTAGGTCGCCGCCACGATGCCGCCGAGGTTGAAGCTGTCCGCGGCGTCGGCGTCGTTCTCCCCCGCAAAGTCGAGGATCACCCGCGTGGTGAGCCGCCACTGCGGGTCGAGCACGAAGGTCGCACCTGGCGACACCGACACCGACTGCACCGCGTCCCACGGCCTGCCGCCCGCCGCCGCGGCGAGCGAGCCGCCGTTGCGGAAGTCGTACCACGAGCCCTCCCACTGGAAGCCAAGGTCCCAGCTGTAGGAGTCGCTTTCCGATCCGCGCATCGAATACGAGCCGAACACGCGGTCGACCGCCACATCGCCGCCGCCGGCATCGAAGTCGGTGGCGAAGAAGTGGGCGTAGCCGCCCGCGAGCACGTAGCCGATGTCGCTCTTTGCGGCCTCGGCGGAGGCGGAGTTGGAGTTGTCGAGTTCGAGCGCAGTCGCGCTCGAGGAGAATGCGAGGGCGCGTGCGCCCGCGGAGAGCGCGAGGAGCGCGGCGATGGTGGTCGTCTTCATGGATTCTCTCTCAGCGGACATCGAGCACCAGCGTGTCGATGATGTTCTGCACGACCTCGTCGGAGGTGCGGCCCTCGGCCTCGGCCTCGAAATTCATGAGGATGCGGTGCCGCAGCGCCGGCAGCGCCACCGCCTTGATGTCGTCGAACGCCACCGCGGTGCGACCCGCGAGCAGCGCCTTCACCTTGGCGCCGAGC
>CAIOCH010000110.1 GCA_903856525.1 uncultured bacterium
GCCTCCGCATCGAGCGAAGCGCTCACGCCGACGCGCACCCCTGCGCCGATCCCCTCTGCCCAGAGCGAGTGCTCGTAGGCGGCGCGAACGCCCTGCCACTGCGGATCGACGATGCCCCCGGGGCCCATCTGGAAAGTGATCACGTCCATGGAACGACTGCCTCCTTGAGCGGCACGTACTCGAGCCTGGGAATCGGGAGCGCCGGCGCGATCTCCATGCGGCCTTCCCGCACGGCAGCCTGCTCCACGACATCGAATTCGAAGAGTCCCGCAGACGCAAGGCCGTGGTCGCGACCGCCGGTGGCGGTGACCGCTGCCAGCCGCGCGAGCAAGGCCAGTGTGTAGGACGACTCGAGGCAGCTCGAGAGCACCGTGTCCATGCCATGGATCCGGCCGCGCGTCACCGCGTGCTCGACTTCCTCGAGTGCACCGAGCAGGCTCGGCTTCAGGACCTGCACCTCGACGCCGGGCGCACCGACGAGCGCCTCGCGATGCTCGGGCTCGTGCAGCGATTCGTCGATGGCCATCGTGATGCCTGTACGACGGCTGAGCTCGGGCAGCTCGAGCGGGTTGCGCAGCGGCTCCTCCATGTATTCGATGCGGGCCACGTCGAGCCGCTTCATCATGCGCACGGCCGAAGTCAACGTGAGCCGGCGGTTGCCGTCCAGTCGCAGGCGGACCGCGGAATCGAGCCCATCAAGCATCGCGGCGATCAGCGCTGCATCATCGGCGACCTTGCCCAGGCCGACCTTCACCTTCACGGTGCGGTAGCCGGAGAAGTCACCGCGCTCGATCGCCGCGCGTGCGGCGGCAGCATCGCCCGAGAAGACCGCGTTCACGCCGACCCCGCTCTGCTCGCTGCGGCCGAAGCCGAAGCGACGCTCGTCCACCAGCGTGGCCTGCGCACAGGAGAGCGCAAACGAGGCGCTCGGCGCCATGGGCATGGATCCGCTGCAGGTGGCCTCCTGAACGCCCTCGAGCGCATCCTGCAGCGACTCGCGGTGAAGCCCCGCCAGCGGAGCCATCTCGCCGTATCCACATCGGCCATCCTCCTCGACACGCAGGATCGCCCCGCGTCGCACGCGGACCATCTCCCCGCCCGCCGGGAACGGCGTGCGCAACGGGAGTTCGTACCAAGCAACGCTGAAGGACTGCATCAGGACCGGGTCATGACGAGGGCGAACAGCACTGCCGTCGCCAGCAGGGCCGATCCCGTGGAGGCTAGCACGCCATTCAACGGTCGACCGTCGAGCCCGCGCAGCACTCGCACGACCTGCACCACCAGCAGCGCGGACGGCACGCATGGCAGATAAGCCATCGGATCCTGGCCTGCGGCGAGCCATGCGAAGCACGCCAGCGCACCCGCGACGCAAGCAGCGAACTCAAGCCGGGCGAAGCGCTCCCCCAAGCGCACCGCCAGCGTGAGCTTGCGCGCTCGCGCATCGCCCTCGCGATCACGAAGGTTGTTCACCGCCAGGATCGCCGTCGAGAGCAGGCCGCACCCGACACCCGCAACGACGAGCGGCGCACCAAGATCAGCGCCGAGCGCCAGCCCCGTGGCCACCACGGCCACGACGCCAAAGAACGCGAGCACGAAGAGATCGCCCAGCCCGACGTAGGCCAGCGGCAACGGTCCGCCGGTGTACGCAAGCGCCAGCATGCCACTGATCAGGCCGAGGAAGGCATAGCCGATGCTGACCTCGATCGAGAGCCAGGCGGCAGCCAGACCTGCGACCGCGAGCGCGATGCCCGTCGCGACCCACATGCGCGCGGGTGCGATGAGCCCCGCCGCAACGGCTCGCGTTGGACCGAGCCGGTCGGGCGTGTCGGCACCCTTGCGAAAATCCAGGCACTCGTTCGCGAAGTTCGTCGCGACCTGCACACCGAGCGCGCCGACCGCGCACGCAGCGAAGAGCCCCCACTCCCGGGCGTACCAAGGTGCACCGCTCTGCGCGCGGCCGAGCGCCGCGCCCACCACCACGGGCGCAAGGCCGGCCGGCAGCGTCTTGGGACGCATGGCGGCGATCCACGTGGCGAGTCCTGCGCGCTTGGGCGCCGGGATGGGCGTGAGGTCGCTCACGGGCGACGCGTGATCGAGTCCCACGCTGGCGGACGGCGTTCGCGCCAAGCGCGGGAACCCTCCTGCGCCTCGTCGGTCATGTAGTAGAGCATGGTCGCGCAACCGGCCAGCTCCTGCAGTCCGGCCTGGCCATCGCAATCGGCGTTCATCGCGGCCTTCAGGCAACGCAGCGCGGTGGGCGAGCACGCCAGCATCTCGCGGCACCACTGCAAGGTCTCGCGCTCGAGATCGGCCAGCGGCACGACCGTGTTCACGAGGCCCATGTCGAGGGCCTGCTGCGCGGAGTACTGGCGGCAGAGGAACCACATCTCGCGCGCCTTCTTCTGGCCGATGATGCGCGCCATGTACGAGCTGCCGTAGCCGCCGTCGAACGAGCCGACCTTCGGGCCGATCTGGCCGAACTTGGCGTTGTCGGCGGCGATCGTGAGGTCGCACATCATGTGGAGCACGTGGCCGCCGCCGATGGCGAATCCTGCCACCATCGCCACGATCGGCTTGGGGCACGTCCGGATCTCGCGCTGGAAGTCGAGCACGTTCAGCCGGTGCACGCCGGACTCATCCACATAGCCCGCCTCGCCGCGCACGCTGTGGTCACCGCCTGCGCAGAAGGCATCGGGGCCCTCTCCGCACAGGATGATCACGCCGATCGACGCATCCTCGCGCGCCAGCTGCAGCGCGCGTCGCATCTCCATCACCGTCTCGGGGCGGAAGGCGTTGCGCTTGTGCGGGCGGTTGATCGTGATCTTCGCGATGCCCTCGGGCAGGGTGTGGTAGCGGATGTCGGTCCACTCGCCGACGGCGGTCCAGGCCGGTGCAGTGCTGGTCGTGGTCATGGTGCGCAAGCGTAGTCCAGGACCTGCGCCACGACCGCGGGCGCCTCGACCAGCAGCGCGTGCGTGGTCGGGTGCCCATCGCCCGCATCGGCGACGGCAACATGCAGGTGACGGCCGCGGCGCAGCGCGCGCAGGCGTTCCCCTTCCTCGACGTAGGCCGTGTCGTCCTTGCCGGCCACGAACACGCAGCGCCGGGCAGGCGACAGGTCGGGTGCCTGCAGCGCCTTGCCCGGCGAGAGTTCGCGCAGGATCCGGACCCAGCTGGGCGTGCTTGCCGCGCGCGATGCCGCAACGGCCCCTGCGATCCCCCGCGCGACGAGTCCAGCGAACATCGCACGCTCATGCCAGGAGCGCATGAAGGCCTGCATGCCGTCGCGCGCGAGCGCGGCGGAGAGCGCGGCATCGGTCCGTTGCCGTTCAAGCGCCTGCGCAGGTGCCAGCGGATGCACGCGCGCGCTCACCAGGACGAGTGCATCGGGCATCAGCGCGACCGTGGCCGCGGCGGCAAGGCGGCCGCCGAAGCTGTAGCCCGCCAGCACCAAGGGTGCAGA
>CAIOCH010000111.1 GCA_903856525.1 uncultured bacterium
ACGTGCCGGCGGGCGAAGGCGATGTCGCCCTGTTCCAGCGCCTGCTCGAGCAGCGTGCGGTGCGTGGAGGGGAATTCGTCGAGCAGGGGCATGCAGCGATGATAATCGCGCGGGGTGGTTGGGCTCACCCCGCCGTCAGCGCCGTGTTGCGCAGCAGCACATCCGACTCGTACCGCTTGACGATCGCGAATTCGGGGATCATCGCGAGCAATGCCGTGAGCGTGGGCGCGCCCTCGTAGAGCTCGTCGTCGAAGCACTCGGTGTAGAAGTAGCGCGTGCGCGCGAGCGTCTGCCGGCCGCCTGCGACGAGGTCGGCCTCTGCGCCCTGGGTGTCGGCCCAGATGAAGTCGATGGGCCCGGGCTCGTGCTTGCCTGTCCAGGTGTCGAGGGTGCGCACATCGACGCGGATGGTGCGCTGGAACTTGCACCAGGGCCACTTCTCCTTGTGCGTCTTGGGCGTGCGCAGCGAACCTGATTGGTCCCAGCCCTTCGGGTACTCGGCCTTGAGGTGCGCGTCGGCGTCGGGCGGCAGGCCGCTGCTCACATGGAACTCGGCCTTGCCGTTGGTGGCGCCGATGGCGAGTTCGTGCAGTGTGACGCGGCGGTCGGTGATCTGGTTGCGGAACGCCTCCGCCGCGCGCGGATCGGGCTCGAACGCATGGACGCGCGCGGTGGGAAAGGTGCGCGTGAGGAGCCCGGTGTGCATGCCGTGGTTGGCGCCGAGCTCGAGGATGACCTGCGGCGATGGTCCAAGCAGGCGCTGCAGCAGCGGGCCGTTGATCGGTTCGGGGGAGATGGGCGGAAGCGGCGTGGACATCGCGCGTGCTCGTTGGTGTCGCTACTTGGTCTCGAACGTCGTGTCTTCAAGCCGGTAGAGCCCGAGGAGGAAGCCGCCGATCTCGAAGACCGACACGCTCAGCCGGCCGCGGAAGGTGCCGAAGCGGATGAGGTGCGCGCCTTCGAGCGGCAGCGGCGTGCGCATGGTGACATCGATGGCGTCGAATGGGGTCGGCGGCAGGCCGATGCAGCAGCCGTCCCAGCGGTTGAGGGTGAGGAGCAGGTTGGTGGCGATGGGCACGCGGAGCGCGGTCGAGTAGTAGCCCGAGAGCTCGATGTAGGTGCCGTCGAGGAGGCGCACCCATGGGGGTGGCGTGGTGGCGGTCTGCGCGGGATCGATGAACGCGCTCGACGAGGTGAGCAGCTCCCAGGAGATGCGATAGGGATCGTTGGCGCTGCCGTTGCCGGTGACGCGGAAGCGGCCGTCGAGCTCGAGGGTGCGGTCGTCGAGGCGGCGGACGACGTCGGTGGGGTTGCGGAGATCGGGGATGATGAGCGGGCGTGCGAAAGCGGTTGGCTCGAGTGGGACGACCCGGGCGCCGCTCTCGCCGAGGAGGTCGATCTCGGGCTGGGGTGGTTCTGCAGGTGCTTCCGCGTTGGGTGTCGCGGATGGTGTCCCAACCGCAGTCGACGCCGATGGCGCGTCCGTTCCCGTGAGTGGATCCGGGCGCGTTCCTGCTGTCGTGGGCGCGCGATCGACCACAAACCAGAGACCGGCGAGGACGAGCGCAAGCAGCGTTCCCCAGAACCAGCGCATCAGCGCCGGCCTCGGGTGAGGAGTGCGCGGGTGGCGGGACGCCACTCGGCGCCGAGTGCGGCGGCATGCGTCTCGCCGAGCGTGAGCGCGAGGACCGCGTCGCGCACGCACTCCATGGGAAGCGACTGCTCGAGGAACGGATCGGGAAGGTTGCCGAGGAGGATCGGCTCGAAGCCCGGCGCCTGCTGGGCGCGACCGTGCGAGCCGCGGACGAGCGAGGCGTCGAGCGGGATCACATCGAGCAGCGCGCGGAAGCCGAGCTTGCGGAGGAGGAGCTTGCGGAGGATGCGCCCCTTGGCCCAGGGGAGCGTCGGATCGAGGAACAGCTCGCACGGGTCGTACCCGGGCTTGCGGTGGATGTCGACGGTGCGCGCGTAGTCGGGCGCCTTGCGGTCGTCGAGCCACCAGCCGTAGGCGAACCAGCGGTCGGCGGTACTCACGCACACGATGTCGCCTGCGCGGGGGTGGTCGAGCTGGGCCTCCGCGCGTGCGGATCCCGAGAGGGTCCGCTCGACGCCGTCGACCTTGGCGAGGAGCGCCTCGACGGCGGCCAGGTCGGCCGGATCGCGCACGGTGACATGGGCCACCTGGTGGTCAGCTACAGCGAAGGCGCGGCTGTGCTCGAGATCGAGGATCTCGCGGCCGTCCTCGTGGCGGACCGCGAGGTAGCCGGCGTCGCGGAGCACGCGGTTGAGCCAGACGGCATCGCGCACGGGCACGATGCCGTACTCGCTCACGAGGACCGGCTGCACGCCGAGCTGGGCGCAGAGGTCGATCATGCCGCCGACGATCCGGTCGATCTCGCGCAGTTCGCCGCGGATCGAGGGGTGTCCCGGCCCCACCTTCTGCAGCGCGTAGTCGAGGTGCGGCAGGTAGCAGAGCGTGAGCGATGCGCGCGTCTCGCGCAGGAGGTGCGCGGTGGCCAGCGCGATCCAGTCGGTCGACTCGATGCTGGCCGCGGGACCCCAGAACCTGAACAGCGGGAAGGTGCCGTGCCGCGACTGCAGCTCGTCGCGGAGCGCCGCGGGCGTGGTGAGGCAGTCGGGCAGCTTGCGGCCATCGGCCTTGTACACGGGCCGCGGCGTAACCATCGCATCGGTCGACGCATGCATGGCGTACCACCAGAACGCATTGGCGCAGGTGAAGCCGGGAGCGATGCGCCGGGCTGTCTCCCAGACCTTCTCGCCCGACACCAGACGGTTCGACTGCTTCCAGAACTGCACCTCGCCGAGCGCGCGGTCGTGCCAGCCGTTGCCGACGATTCCGTGCTGCGACGGTGCGAGGCCCGTGAGCATGGTCGACTGCGAGGTGCAGGTGACCGCGGGAAGGGGTGGGCGGAGCGTGCGGACGCCGCCCGTGCGGCGCGCGAACTCCTTGATGCGCGGCGTCGCCTCGCCAATCAGGTTCGACGAGAGCGCGACGATGTTGATGAGGCAGACGCGGGAGGCCACGCGCCAATGGTACGGAATCGGGAACCCCGCGCGCGCGGGTGTGCGCGCGCGGGGCCCCGTTCGGAGGAACGCGGTCAGTGTGGCTGGTTGCGGCGTTCATCCGAGATGGATCACCTTGCCGAGGGCGCGAGCAGGAACCGCGCCTCGACGAACTGCGCGTTGCGGAAGATGGCGATGGCGGCGTACTCGTGGTTGACCTCGACGGACCATGCATCGTTGCCGTCGCGGAACTCGAGGCTGCGGATGCCGAGCTCCGCGGCATAGCGCGCCACCTGGTCGAAGTCGCCGTGCACGCGGACCGCGGTGCCCGCGGCCGTCGCCGATCCGCCGTCGGGTGCCGCCGGCACGCCGTCGAGCTGCAGCCGGATCCCGCCGTACGGTGCGAGATCGGGCAGCACGCGGTCGTTGGGCAGGACGATGGTCGCATCGGCGCGCGAGCGGAACTCGTCCGCCGTCGCCTGCGCGATCGCGAAGAGGTACTCGTCGCAGGCGAGCTTGTCGATGATGCGTCCGCCCTCGTCGAGCGTTGCCACAGGCGGCTGGCCGCCGCCGTCATCTCCCGCATCGGCCCCGCGCGGCTTGAGCGGATGGAACTGTCCCTCGCAGTCGAGCTGGATGTAGACCGGATCCGCGGGATCGGGCGAGCAGTAGAGGCAGAAGCGCACCTCAGCGCCGCGGACCTGCCACTCGGGCGAGCCGCAGAAGCGGTACTGCGGCGGTAGCGTGTCGACAGGGTCGTCGAGGATGGCCGTGAGCAGCGGCTTGCAGACGCTCACCGCCGCATGGATGACATACGGCAGGCTGCTGCAACCGCTCATGACCGGCAGCGCGAGCGCGCCGAGCGCGAGCATCGCGGCACCGAGCGCCAGTGGGCGGCGGAACCCGGAGTTTCTCTGCGGGAAGGACAGATGACTGGCGGACGGACGACCGTCCGACGGGCGACCAGCGGACGAACGGCCGAGTGACGGATGGGCGGATGACGGGTGACTGCACGATGGATTGGGCGCCATGTGGTTCCTTTCCCCGGTGTCCCGGGCGTGAGATGTGGTGGCGGCGCGCGTGGGGCGCTTCCGCATGGCACGCATCATGACCGCGTCGTCGAGGCCATCCCGATTTGCTGCTGCGGAATCGATGGGAAAAAGATCCGTCGAAAAATCTCCGTGAAAGCGCCTTGTCGAAACAGGCGCTGCAGGGATTCGTGTGGGTTGAGACCAGCTTCGGGTTGAGATTCAGTCCGCCGAGATGCGAGTGCATCGCATTCCTGAACCGCGAGCGGTTCCGGCATCCGCACGCCATCCGCTTGACCCACTGGATCCGCGGGCTCGTCGACTCTGCTGCCTCGTTCGGCCAGTCGATCACGACTGCCTCAAGGAGCGTGGTGAACCGCGACGAGGGTCGTTGGGGTTGGATTGCCCGCACGAAGCCCTGAAGACCCTCGAGACAGCCTCGTCGCCAGCCCATCCGGTCGCGCAACTCCGGGGCTCCGACGACCGCGCTCAGCTTCCCGCGATGCGGCGCTGCGCGATGAGCGTGAGCGCGGTGCAGCCGATGCACAGCCCTGCGAGCCGCCATGCGCCGAAGGCGGCGAGCGTCATCGCGTCGAGCAGCGGAAGGCACGCGATCCACACGCCGACCGCGAAGGGCGTAAGGCGCTGGTCCTCGGCCATGCGGTGCCGCGCCCATGTGGCGAGGACGGCGATGGCAAGCCCGATGCCGAAGATGGCGAGCTGGCGCGACGCCGTCATGGACACCGTCGATCCGGTGGCACCCGATACCGCGATGGCTGCCGGCACCACCAGCTGGTGGACGACCACCGCGAGGAGCAGCGGCACGACGGTGATGATCCACATGTGCCACGAGCGGCCGCGGTTCGCCCATCGGATGCGCGCGGTGCTGCTGTTGTCGGCGCCGCACTCGGGGCAGGTGTCGGCGCTGTCGTGCATGGCATGCCGGCAGCGCACGCAGGGCCAGAGGCCCGCTGCGGGCACGGCGATGACCTCGCCGCGCGCGGCGATCGAGAGGCCGACCGTCCACAGCGCCAGGATCGCGGGAAGGACCGGCGCCGCGCCGCGCGCGAGCGACGCCCAGTGTGTGCCCTCGTCGGCATCGCGCGCGAACGCCACCATGGGCAGCAGGCATGCGAGCGCACGGCTGGCGCCCAGCAGGAGGACGACCGCACGTGCGCGCGCGTGGATCGCGTCGTAGGTCACGACGATCGCCACGAGCAGCACCGCCAGCAGGAATGCGTCGATCGATCCCGTGGCCGCGGCGCAGGCGAGCGCGAGGCCGAGGCAGGCGAAGCCGGCGGCGTAGGCGTGTCCCGGCGCGATGCGCCCGCTCGGGATCGGCCGCGCCGGGCGCTCGACCGCATCGATGCGCGCGTCGAACGCGTCGTTGAGGATCATGCCGCCGATGTAGGCGAGCGGCGGCGCAGCCAGCGACCACATGGCGGGGTCCACCACGGTCGTGTCGCGCGCAGCCACCGTTGCGCCGATCGCACCGCCGGCGATGGCGGTGGAGACCACTGTGGGGAGGTTCGAGATGCGCATGATCTCGAGCCAGGCGCGGGCGCGGCCGTTCGCGGCGCGCATCAGCGGACCTCGTACCCCGCGCGCGTGAGCGCGGCGCGCGTCCACGCGAGCTCGCGGGCGATACCCGAGGCGAGGTCGCGCTCGCGCAGATGCAGCGGCAGCACGGTCCAGGCGTAGGTCTCGACCTCGAAGCACGGCGGGTCGTCCTTCGACGCGGCAGCGAGCGCCAGCGGGATCTGCCGCGCGGTCGTCGAGAGGCGTCCGATCCCGTCGAGATGCACGGGCACATGGAAGTGCGTGCGGTAGGGCCCGTCGGGCATCGCATCGAGCGCGAGGTCGAGGTCCTCGAAGAAACGCACCTCGCCGTTGCCGGCCAGCACGCAGGTCTGGTGCAGGTAGCGCGGCTCGCTGAACTCGGCGAGTTCGGCGAGCTCCTTGGGCGCGCCCGAGCAGGCAAGCGCGGCGCTCACCTGGATCTTGCCCACGCGGATGCCGTTGCGGGCGTAGCGCTCGAGGGCGTCGTCCTGCTCCTCGAACATGACGGCGCTGTGGCAGATGTCGTGGCAGACGCCGAGATGGCGGCGCGTCTCGTCGCTCTGGAAGCACTGGTCGAAGAGCGCGACCACATGCTCCGACTCGTCGAGCAGGCAGCCCGGCTCTGGCTCGAGATCGACGGTGATGCGGATGCCGGTCGACTCCTCGAGCTCGGCGAGCTTGCCCGCGATCCACTCGAGCTGTGCGGCGGCGAGACCCACGCTGGCGCCGCAGCCCTCGTTGGAGAAGTCGGGGCGCCAGCCGACGGGCACGGTCGAGATCGACGCGGTGCGCGTGCCCGGCTCGACGAGCTGCACGAGGATCCGCGCCAGGTCGAGCGTGAACATCGAGCGGTTGGGGTCGGCCCAGTGCGGGTGGTAGACGCGGGTCTTGACGGTTTCGCCGTGGAAATCGCCGTAGGGAAAGCCGTTGATGGTGCGGACCGCGAGCCGCCGCTCGCGCAGCCAGTCGCGGAAGCGCGCGGTGCCGTCGGCCTCGGCGAGGAGCTCGCGGGCGCTCTGTGCGGAGAGCCAGAGGCCGATTCCCAGTGGTGCATCGAGGGGTGCATCGGGCAACGCCAGCGCGCGCACGCGCACCGCGTGCTGCTCGAGCATGGCCTTGGTGCGCGCGAGCGTGTCGCCGGGATGCACATTGGTGCAGTAGGCGAGGAAGCAGTGGGCTTGTCGGGCGTCGGGACGCGTCACGCCTTCCATTGTGGCAGAGATCCTGCGACGATTGGCGGCATGCGCATGGGAACCGCCTTCATCGTCGGGCTTTCGCTTGTTTCGGGACTCGCGCTGGTGATGCCCGATCCGCCGGCGGTCGGCGGCGCGAACCCGACCGGTTCCGCGACCACGGCGACCACGATGGCCGCCCGACCCGACGCAACCGCCGCCGCCGAGTCGTTCATCCGCTCGCTTTCCGACACGGAGCGCGCCAAGGCGCTGCGGCCGCTCGGTCACGATGAGCGCACGCGCTGGTACTTCGCGCGCGGCGACCGCGCGGGGCTCTTTCTCCGCGACATGGACGACGCGACCCGCGCCGCCACGCTGGCGCTCGTCGACACGCTCCTCTCACCCGCGGGACGCGAGCAGTGGCGGCTGATCCGCGAGATCGAGGCGATCAACGCGGCCAACGAGAAGGCTGCGGGCGTCGCTCCGCCAACGTACGGTGACGATCTCTACGCGGTGCACTTCTTCGGATCCCCCGCGGACCGGGCCTGGGCGTTCGAGATCGAGGGCCATCACTTCGTCGTCCACGCCGCGTTCGCCGATGGCGCGCTGACGGTGACGCCGATGTTCACGGGTTCGTTTCCAGCGGCCGGTCCGAGTGGACCCGATGCCGGCAAGCGGCCGCTCGGCGCCGCGGTCGAGGTCGCCTTCGAGCTGGCGCGCTCGTTCGATGAGGCGCAGCGTGGA
>CAIOCH010000112.1 GCA_903856525.1 uncultured bacterium
CGAGCGCATGCTCGCGCGCATGGTCGAGGACACCCTCGCCCATCCCTCCTTCACCGCCGACCAGGACGCGGCGCTCCTCGACGCACTCGAGACCTCCTACCAGCGGCTCGAGCCGCTTTCGCGCGCGGCCTGCGAAGCCGCCGACCTCGTGCTCCCGCGGCTCGCGGGCGGAGGCATGTCCGCCATGGCGGCCGAGATCGACGCGCGGATCGCGGTCGCCGATGCCCAGACCCGCCGACGCGCGTTCGTCAAGGAGGCGATGCAGCGGGTCCGCGGCATGCTCGGCGATGCCGATCCCGCGATGACCGCGCGCATCGACGACGCGATCTACACCATCGACTCTCTCGGCCGCGCCGACCAGTTCGAGGCGCGCACGCTCGCGGTCCGACGCGACGCGCTCGCCGACGAACCCGCCGCGCGCCCCGCGGGCAAGACCGCGCCGGGCAACGCGGCGACGGGCACGCCCGGGCCCGCGCCGAACGGCGCCGATGCACCGACTCCCGATCGACCGAACGCGGCGGACGATGCCTCCGCATCGCCGCGCGAGCCGCAATCCGACACCCCGCCGCGCAGCGGACGCGGGAGCCGGGGCGGGCGCCGCACGAGCGACCGCTAGGATGCCATGATGCTCCGCGCGTTTCCCGCCACCCCCCGCGTGCCCCTGCGGGCATGGCTTGTGTCGCTGCTCCTCGTGGCAGGGTGCTCCCGCGAGCCTCATGCACCAGCGGATTCAGCGCCACCCGCGACGACGGCGATCAATGTCCCGGCAGCCGACTTGTCCGCCACCTTCGAGCAGGACTCAGGCCCCATCCGCATCCGCCTCGCCGCCAAGGAGGCGCCGCGGCTCTCCATGAGCTTCATCCTGCTCGCCGAGGCGGGGTACTTCGACGGGCGCGCCTGGAGCGACTTCTCGCCGGTCGTGCGGCAGACGGGCGACTCCTCGCCCATCTACACGCTTCCCCGCGAGTTCTCGCCGCGGCTTCTCTTCGACGAAGGTGGCCGTCTGTGCGCCTCCAACACCACCGAGGACAGCTCGGCGCGCGCCAAGCCCAACCGGATCTTCCTGACGGTCAAGCCCCAGGACCGGTGGAACCTCGTCTACTCCGTGTTCGGCGTGGTGACCGAGGGCCTGGACACCGCGCGCAACCTTCGCGATGGCGAGATCATTCGTGCGGTGCGCATCGAGGGCGACACCGCACCGCTGCGCGCACGGTTCGCACGGGAGATCCCCGAGTGGACCGCAGCCATCCGCGCTGCCGTCAGTTCGCGATGACGCCCCGCTCGGCGTC
This sequence comes from uncultured bacterium, assembly GCA_903856525.1. Lineage (GTDB taxonomy): Bacteria > Planctomycetota > Phycisphaerae > Phycisphaerales > SM1A02 > QWPT01. The sequence goes on from CAIOCH010000112.1 coordinate 1,290, forward strand.
GGTGCTGCGCGTGGACGCGTGTCCGACCATGCGCCGGAGGTACGCCAGCTCGCTCAGCGCGAACCTCGCGCGCACGCGTCCGTTCGGCTCGGCGAGAAGGCGGTAGCGCGCATCCGCATCGCGGCTGGAGAGCATCGCCACGAGCTGCTCCACGATGAACTCCGTGGGCAGGTTGCGCCGCCTGACCCACATGCGGACCGCGTCGAGCGCCGGCCACCGGGCAAGCTCGCCATCCTCGATGAGGGATGCGATCTCGCCCTCGAGCACGGGCATGCGCCGCGGCGCGCCCTGGCGCCGCTCCACGGGTGCCAGCCGCGCCAGCCGGTAGAGGCGCCGTCCCTCGGGCTCCGCGATGGAATCGATGCGCGCACGGCAGAACCCGTGCAACAGCATGTGGTGCTTGCCATCGGGCAACGCACGGTGCTCGACGATCTTCGCCACGCAAACCGCAGGCCTCAGCGCCGGCTCGCCGATGCGCTCCCCGCTCCACCCGCGACCCGCGTAGGTCGCCAGCGCGATCGGCGCGGCATCGAGCAGCGGTCCCTCGCCGCGCGCACGCAGGCAGTCCTCCACCATCTGCCGGTAGCGCGGCTCGAACGCGACCATCCACTCCGCGGTGTGCGGGAAGAGCGCGACCGCGGGCAGCGGAAACAGCGCGATGGGACGCGAGAAATCGATCTGCACCGTCGACGACATGGCGTGATGCTATGCGCCAGCGGGGTGCTGCGCCATGCGCTTCACGCCGCGAGGGTCGCCTGCGCCTCCGCGAGCTTCTCGCCGAGCTGCGACCGGACGGACGCGAGGTTCGCTTCCGAGATCCCCAGCGACTCGAAGGCGCCGCGCGGAATCGACCGGTCGACGATGTCGGCCTGGAATCCGCCTTGCTCGGTCGCCAGCCGCTCGGCCACGAAGATCAGCCAGGCGATCTGCCGCGACTCCGCCGGACACGCCATCGGGTCGTGGTGGTGCGCGCACGCGACCGCGAGCGAGCGCGGGAACTTCCACTGCTCGCAGAGCGCCTCGCCGAAGTGACAGTGATCCGCGCCGAACACGGCACGCTCCGCCATGCGGAAGTCGATGAGCGGCCGTCCGCAGCCGTCGAACTGCATGTCGCCGAACACCTTCACCAGCTTCGCGCGATCGGACTGCAGCTCCACCATGATGCCGATGTCGTGCATCAGGCCGCCCAGGAAGGCCTCGTCGCCCGAGCTCATGCGCGCCTCACGGGCGAGCAGGCGGGCGGCCGTGGCCACGGCGATCGAATGGTCCCACAGTTCCTTGGCATCGAAGCGATCGCAGAGCGCGCCGCCACGGAACAGCTTGGCCAGGCTCGCGGCGATGGCGATGTTCTTGACGGCGTTGAGGCCCAGCATGGAGATCGCGCGGTTGATCGAGCCGATCTGCCGCGGAAGCCCGTAGAACGCGCTGTTCACGACCTTGAGGACGCGCGCCGAAAGGGCAGGATCCCGACCGATGAGCTCGTTCAGGTCCTGCGCGCTCGAGTTGGGATCCTCGACGAGCTCGATGATGCCGAGCGTGACCTCGGGAAGCGTGGCGATGTGGCTGAGCTGCTTCACGGCCGCATTCGCGACCTGCATGTAGGCGTCGTGGGTCTGTGCGTGCATCGGGCTCACCTGCGAACGGGATCCAGCGGTTCGGTCGGGACGCGCGGCACGGGACGCGAGATCGCGCTCCGGGCCAGCGTCTGCATCGGCCGTTCTGACGCCGCGATTGACGGTGCAGGCGCAGTTCGCGGCGAAGGCGGTGTCCACCCACCTGCTGCTGCGCGCGATTTGCGGACCTGCCCGCGCAGATGGCACGGACAACGTCCGGTTCAGTAGCTGTTGAGCTTCTGCAGCGGATGCTGCGCGAGATCGCACTGCGCGAGCACGCGCGCGATGCGGAATCCCGCGCCGCCGCTGCCGTACGGGTGCCGGAGCGGCCGGTCGAGCAGCGCCACCGGACGCGCCGCCGCGGCGAACGCATCCGAGAGGGCGTGCGGCTCGGCGTCGGCGCAGTGCACCACGTTGGCGGCGCGCTCACGTCCGCGTTGGCGGCCGCCCACGTCGATCACACGCACTCCCAGCGCGGCAGCCTCGATGATGCCTGCACTCGAGTTGCCCACGAGCGCGCGGATCTCCGGACGCTTGAGCAGGGCGACGAAGCGCGCGCGGGGCAGATGCTCGGCCACGCGCACCTGCGTGCAGCGCTCCGCGATCGCGCGGGCAATGCCGGCGCGGCCGGGATCGGAGTTCGGCATGAGCGCGAGTACGCGACCATGCGCGCGCGCCGCGTCGAGCATCGCGGCGGCATCGGCATGCTCCACGGCATCGCTGCGGCCGCAGGGATGCATGAGGACGACGTACTCCGGCGCGTCCAGCTCGGCGTAGGCCGCGTCATCCAGCGGCGCGATGGTCTCGAGCCCGTCGATCGACGGCGAACCCGCGAGATGCACGGTCTGCGGCTGCTCACCCATGGCGAGGATGCGCTGCGCGCTGGCGGCCGAAGCCGGGAAGTGCAGGTGCGCGAGCTTGGTGATGGCATGCCGCATCGACTCGTCGGCCACGCCCTCGGCGCGGTCCCCGCCGTGGATGTGCGCCACGCGGATTCCACCCACCGCCGCGGCGCTCGCAGCCGCGAACGCCTCGATGCGGTCGCCGAGCACGACGACGATCTCGGGCGCGATCGCGGCGAAGATGTCGGCGAGCGCGGCCGTCCCGCGCCCCAGCGCCCGCGCGTCCGCCATGCGCCCCGTGTCGCCCGGCACCTGCATGGCGAACTCGACGAGACCCGGCGCGAACGCGCGCACCTCGTCGATCGTCCGCGCAGGCGCGAGCAGATGCGCACCGCCCGCAACCACCTGCAGCGTCAGCCCGTGCTCGGCGCGGATCGCCTCGCAGACCGGCCGAAGAAGCCCCCACTCGGCACGCGTTCCCGTCACCACCGCGATGCGCCGCAGGCTCACCGCGAACACTCCCGCGCCACCCGAACCGTGTCGCACTCGCCGCGTTGTTCCGCACGCAATCCGAGGTCCTCGTCGACCAGCACCCGGTCCGCCTCGATCGCGCGAACGGCGCGCCTGCCCACGACCTCGTCGAGGCGACTCGCGCAGATGCCAGTACCGGGGCGCTTGATGCACAGATCGACCGCCGTGATGAATGCGCCCGCGGGAATGTCGCGTGCCGCGACCAGCGACTGCCGGCTCACGCGGCGTACATCGCGCTCCACATCCTGCAGTTCCTTGCGGCTCGCGCCCACCATGCGCGCGGCGCGGCGCGCCAGCCGCACGTACTCGGCGAACTGCGCGGGATCGAGGCTGGCGGCGTGGTCGGGGCCGGCCGCACCCCGGTCGTGCGTCAGGTGCTTCTCCAGGATGCACGCGCCCGCCGCGACGGCGAGGCCACCGGCATCCACGGCGGCCGTGTGGTCGCTGTAGCCCACGGGCCGGCCGGTGATCGCGAGGAGCTCGTGCATGCCGCCGATCGCCGCGCGATCGTCGGCCGTGGGATAGCTGCTGGTGCACTGCAGGAACGCGAGGTCGCC
>CAIOCH010000113.1 GCA_903856525.1 uncultured bacterium
CCGTGCCGGCCGACCTTCGTGACCGACTATCCGAGCGCAGTCAGCCCGCTCACGCGGCCGAGTCGCACCGATCCCGCGCTCTGCGAGCGGTGGGACATCTTCATCGGCGGCATGGAGGTCGGGCCGGCGTACACCGAGCTCAACGACCCCGACATCCAGCTCGCCAAGTTCACCGAGCAGCTCAAGGGCGCCGACGACGAGGAGTCGACCTTCCGCACGCTCGACGAGGACTTCGTCGAGGCGCTGCGCGTGGGCATGCCGCCCGCGGGCGGCCTCGGCATCGGCATCGACCGTCTGGTGATGCTGCTGACCGACAGTTCCTCCATCCGCGACGTGATCCTGTTCCCGCTGCTGAAGTCGATGGGCGGAGCGGGCGCCGGTGAGACCGCGGCCGACGCCGAAGGAACGAAGGCCTGATGCGCCGCGCCGCCGCCGGTGTGCTGCTCGCGGCGGTGTGCCTCGTGCTTGGTGCGGCGCCGCTCCCGTACGAGGCGGCGCAGGTGTCCGAGGCCCGCGCGGCGCGGGTGGAATGGGAACTCGTCGAGGAGACGTTCCACGCACTCACGCTCGGTGGCCATCCGTGTGGTCGGAGCTGCGAGCGCATCGAGCGCGCGGGGGACCGCTTCCGCACCTCGTCGACCATCGAGATGCGCTTCGTGCGCCTCGGGCAGGAGACGCGGATCGAGCTCGCCAGCGAATTCGTCGAGGATGCGCGGGGAGAGCCGATCGAGGCCACCGTGCGCCAGCGCGGGGCCGAGACCGTGCGTTTTGTGTTCGAGTCGCCGCGCCGCGTCCGCGTGGAGCGGGGCGAGGTGCGCGAGGTGCGCGAGATCGCCGGCGACGCGTGGCTGACGCCGCGCGAGGTGACGGCGTTCATCGCTGCGCGGCATGCGACGGGCGCCGCGGAGATCCGCTTCTCGACGCTCGACGTGCAGAGCGGCTTCGTGGTGGCGGAGATCGTGATGAAGCGGATCGGCGAGGTCGAGCAGCGCTTCGCCGACCGTGCACTCACGCTGGTGCAGTACGAGGTCCGCAACAGCATCCAGCCGGTGGTCGCGCGCGACCTCTACGACGCCGAGGCGCGGCTCTGCGAGAGCGTCACCGCGATCGGCCTGGGTGATCTCGTGTCGCGCAGGTCGACGCGCGCGGAGGCCGACGCCTGTTACGCAAGGGCCTCGTTCGATCTGCTCGCTGGGACCTTCGTGCCGTCGCCACGCATCGCGCGGTACGAGGAGCGAACGAGCCTCGAGCTGCGGCTCGAGTCGACCGCTGGCGAAATGCCGGACCTCCCCACGGAGGGATCGCAGGCGTTCCGGCGGATCGACGCGCGCACCGCGGTCGTGTCGGTCGACGTGCTCCGGGCGAGCGGCGAGAAGCCCGGCGACCGCTCCGATCCGCGCTGGCTCAAGCCCAACGAACTCATCGACAGCGACAGCGAGGCGGTGCGCGCGCTGCTCGGCAGGGCCCGCGTCGCCGCCGATGCATCGCCGCGCGAACGGGCCAACGCGCTGCGGATCCTGGTCGCGCGCCACCTGCGCGACAAGAACATGGCGACGGCGTTCGGCTCGGCCAGCGAGGCGGCGCGCACGCGGAGCGGCGACTGCACCGAGCACGCCGTCCTGCTCGCGGCGCTCTGCCGCGCGGCGGGCATTCCCGCGCGCGTCGCCAGCGGACTGGTCTACGTCCCCGACCTCGGTGGCAAGGGACCGGGCTGGGGCTGGCACCTCTGGACGCAGGCGCTCGTCGAGCCGCCCTTCGTCGCCGGCGGCGGCGGGCTGGGCTGGGTCGATTTCGACGCAACGGTCGGCTCCGAGGGGCGCGGGCATCACCCGGGGCACATCCTTGTGGCGACCAGCGACCTCTCGGGCGGCGCCACCGATCCCGCGTTCTCCCGCGCGCTGTCGCTGATCGGAGCGCTCAAGGTGAGCGTCGTCGACGCCGCCGCTACGGAAGGCGGAAAGGCGCCGTGAACGCCGTCGAGTTCCAGCAGGTCCCCGCACTGCCTCCGCGCGAGCCGGGCGGCCACAAGGGCACCTTCGGCTCCGTGCTCGTGGTGGGCGGATGCGCGCACGCGCCCCGGCGGATGCTGGGCGGCGCGATGCTCGCCGCGCGCGGCGCGTTGCGCGCGGGTGCAGGCCGCGCGATCGTCGCGGTTCCCGAGCCGCTCGCGGCCGACGCGCTCGCGATCCTGCCCGAGGCCACCGTCGTCGCGCTGCCGGTCGCGTCGGACGGCGAGCTCGTGGCATCGGCCGCGGCAGAGGCGATCGA
>CAIOCH010000114.1 GCA_903856525.1 uncultured bacterium
CCATCCTCACGCGCCTCGTCGACGAGGCCTGCGACCGCGTGCTCGCCATGCGCACGCGCGAGGGCGAGGGCATCTCGCGCGAGCTCACCCGCTACGGCGAGGTCATCCGCACCGCACTCGGCCATGTGGGCGAGCGTGCGCCGCTGGCGACCGCCGCCTACCAGGAGCGCCTGCGCGCCCGCATGAACTCGCTGCTTGCCGAGGTGGGCGCAACCGCCGCCGAGCAGGACCTCCTGCGCGAGGTCGCGGTGTTCGCCGAGCGCTCCGATGTGGCTGAGGAGGTGGCGCGGCTTTCGGGTCACCTGCAGCAGTACGACCAGGTGATCTCGCCGAAGCATCCCGAGCCCGCCGGCCGCACCCTCGACTTCCTGTCGCAGGAGATGCTGCGCGAGGCGAACACCATCGCCTCCAAGTCGCAGGATGTGGAGATCGCCCGCCGCGTGGTGGAGATGAAGACCGCGATCGACCGCATCAAGGAACAGGCCGCCAACGCGGAGTGACGCGTGCAGCCGAGCGACCGATCATCGCACGGGTCGAACGACGACCACTTCCACCGGCCGCAGCCCGTCGACGCGGTCGACGCGCAGCGCGAGAAGTTCCAGTCGCGCGAGATCGCCACCGTGCTCTCGCACTACGACCTCGGCGTGATCACCAACATCCGCGAGTACCGCCGCGGCTCGCGCCGTTCGCCCAAGCTCAAGCTCGAGACCGAGCGCGGCGAGTACCTCCTCAAGCGCAAGAACTCCGGTCACACCGTGGCGCGCGCGCAGGCGGGGCACGCGCTGCAGGGGCGCGCATCGGCGGCGGGCGTACCGGTGGCGGAACTGGTTCCCTTGCGCAGCGGCGGCACGCTCCTCGCGCTCGGCGACCGGCTCTACGAGGTCTACGAATGGGTGCAGGGCGGCCGCTACGAGCGCGATCCGGCGCAGGCGTTCGAGGCCGGCGTGGCGCTGGCGCGGCTCCACCGCGCGTTCGCACTCCTCGACGGCGAGCACGAACACGCCGCCGCCGAACTTCCGCGCGGCGGCTTCTCCGACACCGATGCCGTGCGGCGTTCGCTCTTCCTGGCCGACGCCTCGGCGAGCGTGCGCGTGGACACCGAGGGCCGCGCCGCCATCGGCGGCTTCGTCGCGTCGCTCGACACGCACCTCGCGCGCGTCGAGAAGAAGCTCGGCGAGAAGGGTCTCGCGGGCCAGCACCCGGCGGTGTGCCATGGCGACTACCACCCGGGGAACACGATGTGGTCGGGCGTGCGGCTGGTGGCCGTGATCGACTTCGACAGCGCGCGCCACGAGTCGGTGGCCGCCGAGGTGGCCAACGCCATGCTGCAGTTCTCCCTCAAGCACCGCGTGGGCGAGAACCCCGATGCGTGGCAGATCGGCCTCGACACCGATCGACTGCGCTCGTTCTGCGCGGGCTACTGCTCCGAGCCCGCGGTGGTGCCGCGCGGCGAGCTGGCGCCGCTCCTGCCCTGGCTCATGATGTCGGCCGTCATCGCCGAGGCGGCCGCGCCCATCGCGCGCGACGGCGACTTCGCGGGCATTCCCGCGGTTCCCTTCCTGCGCGCCACCTCGCGCCTGGTCGACTGGATCTCCGACCGCACGCGCGCCATCTCCACGGTGTTCGCCACCTGAGCAGCGTGCTACGCTAGATCCATGCACGCGCCCGCCTCCATCACCCACGGACTCGCGCTGGCCCTCTTCGTGATGCCGGCCGTCGCGGCCTCCGCCCTCGCGGTGCCTGCGCCAGCGCCGCAGCTGGTCGTCATCGACGGCAACCAGCAGCTGGTCGTGCCCCGTGCCGAGCCCAAGCTGCCGAGCGATGCGGAACTCGCCCAGGTCCGCGTCGACCCCGAGTTGGTGCGCCTGGCGCGCGAGCTCGACGCGCAGTCCTTCGCCGAGCGCCGCGCCGCCCGCGAGGCCATCGCCGCGCGCAAGCCCGCGCCCGATGAGCTGATGGCGCTCCTGCTGCGCACGGATCTCGGCGACGAGGCCCGTCACCAGCTGGTGGGCATCCTCCGCAACCGCATCCTCACCTCGCCGCGCGGCGCCCTCGGCATCCGCATGGAGAACGCCGCGGAGCGCGATGGCGGCGTGCGCGTGACCGGACTCGTGCCCGGCATGCCCGCAGAGAAGGTGCTCAAGCCGGGCGACATCCTCAAGCAGGTGAACGACAGCGTGCTGCGGCACACGGTCGATCTCGTGAACTCGGTGCAGTCGCTGCCGCCGGGCGTCGAGATCCGCGTGGTCGTCAAGCGCGTGCGCGCCGATGCGCTCGCCGAGAAGGGGCCGGCCAGGCCGCCGGCCAAGGCTCCGCGCGCGGAGGATCCGCCCCCGGGTGCCCCGCCCGACATCCACGAGGAGATCACCGTCTCGCTGCGGCTCGGCTCCACCGAGGAACTGCAGGAGAAGGGCGAGCCGCTCGTGGGAGGCCTCGGTGGCAACATCCGCGGCGGCGGCGTGATCGTGGGAGGTCAGGTTGTCGGCGGGGGAATGATCACCTTCGAGCGGGTGGCGACAGCGCAGGCGGCGGCCAAGCGGTTCCTGCCCCAGCCTGCGATCGTGCCGTTCCCCGCGCGCGAAAAGGCCGAGGCCGAGCGCAAGCCCGCCACGGTCGACTCGGTGCGCGCGCTGCTCATGGGGCTGCAGCTCGCCGAGGGCGATCCCGACCTGGTGCGTACCCTCCGGTCGCGCCTCGATGCACTCGCCGCGCAAATGGAGCGCGTGAGCGACCCGACGATGAACACCAAGCTGCAGCAGGCGCTCGACGCGCTCGAGGAAGAGATCCGCTCCGCCATGTGACGGGCGCTGGTGCGCCGCGGTCGCCTCAGGAGAGGGGGTTGCGGAAGTGCTCGTTCTGGATCGGCACCACGACCTCGAGCACGTGCTGCAGCACCTCCGCGGGCGAGCCCATGGCGTGCACCTCGCGCACGATCGACTTCGGATAGAAGTCGAGCACAGGCCGCGTCTCGTTGGCGTAGACCTCGAACCGCTTGCGGATCACCTTCTCGTCGGCGTCGTCGATGCGGTTCTCCTTGAGGGCGCGGCGCCGCATGCGCGTGACCATCGCCTCGATGTCGGGGCACACGAGGTGCAGCACGGTCAGGACCTCGAGGTACTGCTCGAGGTGCTTGGCCTGGTTGACGTTGCGCGGGATGCCGTCGAGCACCAGCAGGTCGACGTTCGGCTTGTAGATCGAGAGCACCGTCTGCGCGTGCATGTTCTGGCGCCACATCTCGATGGTGAGCTCGTCGGGCACGAGCTCGCCGCGCGAGGAGTACTCCATGAACTTGCGGCCGAGGTCCGACGCCATGTCGAGCGAGCGGAACACATCGCCGCACGCGAGGTGGTAGAAGCCGGGCACTTTGCCCAGGATCTTGCCCTGCGTGCCCTTGCCCGCTCCGGGGGCGCCGAAGAGGAGGATCGTCTTGTACCGTCGCGTGCCGCCGTTGGACATGGTCTGCGCCTCCGAACTCGCCTGCTCGTCGCTGGTTCCGCCGCCGGATCTGCAATCCGATCGCCAGGAGATGTGCCGATGGATCCGCCTCCCGTGCGGCCCTGTTCGCTCGCAATCCACACGGGGAACGGAGGGTAGATCGGCTCCGCGAAGGCGGGGGATGACCCGATGGGAATTTCCAAAAAGGGCGATTTGACGGGGCGCTCGTATGGTCTGGTGGGGGGGCGCAGGGCGCCCGTTACACTCGCGGGATGCAGTTTCCCGCCAAGCGATGGTTGCTGAACACGGACGGGTCGGGGGAAATGGCGGGCGGTGTCGCCGGCCGCCGCTCGATCGTCGACCGGCTGCTCGACGCGCGCGGGGTGGGGCAGGGCGCTGAGCGCGACATCTTCCTCGACCCGAGGCTGACGCACCTCGAGCACCCTGCGGCCACGCACGGTATGCGCGAGGCCGCGGAGGCGCTGTGCGCGGCTGTGCGCGCCAAGCGGCGGATCGCGATCTACGGCGACTACGACGTCGATGGCGTGATGGCCACGGCCATCCTGTGGCACATGTTCCGCGCGCTCGATCCCGCGATCGCGGTGCGCACCTATGTCCCGCACCGCATCGACGAGGGCTACGGCCTCAACGCCGATGCGCTGCGCACGCTGCGCGCCGAGGGCATCGAGGTCGTGGTCACCGTCGACTGCGGCGTCTCGGCGGTGGCCGAGGCGCGCCTCGCGGCCGAGATCGGACTCGAGCTCGTGGTCACCGACCATCATGAACTCAAGGCCACCGGCGAAGTGCCCGTGGCGCGCGCCGTGGTGCATCCGCGCCTGGCGGATGCCCACGCGGGAACCGGGGCGCGGTTCGGCGACCTCTGCGGCGCGGGCGTCGCGTGGAAACTCGCTTGGCAGATGGGCGAGGTCTGGTGCGGATCGGCGCGGCAGCCAGAGGTGTTCCGCGCGCGGTTGAGATCGCTTCTCGCGCTCGCCGCGGTGGGCACCATCGCCGATGTGGTGCCGCTGCTCGGCGAGAACCGCGTGATCGTGGCGCGCGGACTGACCGAGATCGGCAGGACAGGCCTCCCCGGCATGGATGCGCTGCTCGCATCCGCGCGCGTCGAGCCTGCGCAGGCTGACTCCGAGAAGATCGCCTTCCGCGTGGCGCCGCGCATCAACGCCGCGGGCCGCATGGGTCACGCGGAACTCGCGGTCGAGCTCTTCACCACGGCCGATGTGCGCCGCGCCGACGAGATCGCCGACGCGCTCGGCGCGCTCAACGACGAGCGCCGCAAGGCCGAGCAGGGCATCTTCCAGCAGGCGCTCGCCAAGCTCGAGGCGCTGACCGAAGGCCGCAAGCCGCGCGGCATCGTGCTGCACGACGAGGAGTGGAACCTGGGCATCGTGGGCATCGTGTGCTCCAAGTTCGTCGACCTGCACGCGTGCCCGGTGGTCCTCATCACCCGCAACAAGGACATCTACAAGGGCAGCGGCCGCAGCGTGCGCGGCATCGAGCTGCACCGCGTGCTCGAGTCGTGCAGCGCACACCTCATCGGCTACGGCGGCCACGCCATGGCCGCGGGCGTGCAGGTGGCGGGCGTCGACGAGATCGAGGCGTTCCGCGCGCGGTTCGTCGCGGAGTGCGACCGGCTGCTCCCGCCCGCCGAGGAGCAGAAGCCCGTGCTCGAGGTCGACTGCGCCTGCACGCTCGGCGACATCGCGTCGACCGTCGCGGTCACGGGCATCACGCGCCTCGCACCCTTCGGGCGCGACAACCGCAAGCCGCTCTTCCTGCTCGAGGACGTCGAGATCACACAGGTGCGCGTGTTCGGCAAGACCACCGCCACGGTGCGCGAGCCGCAGCATCTCGAGCTGGCGCTGCGCCAGCGCGTGGGCGCGCGCGACGAGTTCATCCGTGTCCAGTGGTGGAGCGGCGCGGAGCACGCGGCGGCGTTCCGCAAGGGCGCGCGCATCGACGCCGTGGTCGAGGTGTCGCTGAGCACCTACCGCAAGCTCGCCGAGGTCGAGGCACGGCTCGTCGACATCCGTCCCGCCATCGCGGTGCGCGACCCGGAGGGGGCCGAGGAGGTGGCGGTGTGAGCTCGGATTTCCCCACCACGCACGCCACCTGGATCGCGGAGCAGCTCGCGCGCGGCGCCGACGGGCGCGCCGAGGTGCACGACCACATCATGCGCCGCTATGCCGCGGCGCTGCGCGCCTATGTGCTCGGTTCGTCGCTGCGCACGCTCGGCGACGCCGACGCGCTCGTCAACGGCTTCTTCGTGTCGAGGCTTGCGCGAGAGGACTACATCGCGAAGTGGCAGGAAAGCAGACTTCCGCTGCGGCGCTGGCTGGTGAACGGACTCCTCCTGCACGCGCGCGAGCGCTTGCGCGAGCAGCGCAAGGCATCGG
>CAIOCH010000115.1 GCA_903856525.1 uncultured bacterium
CGGACAACGCCGAGGTCGCCGCGCTCATCCAGGACCATGTGGCGGCGATGAAGGTGCGCATCGAGAACGGCGCGCGGATCCGCATGTGGGACCCGATGTTCCGCGAGATCTTCGACAACGCCGACAAGATCCGCATGACCTTCGAGAACACCGCCAAGGGCGTCAAGGTGCGCGAGGTCTCGGATGACCCCTACGTCGCGCGGCTCATCCAGGCGCACGCCAAGGTCGTGAGCGGCTTCGTCGCGCGCGGTGGCGCCGAATCGCAGCTGGCGCACGAGCCGCCGGCGCGATGATCCGGCGCCTCAGCGCGCGAGCGCGTAGGTGATCGCCGACCATGCGCCGCCCGCGCGCCGCGTGCCTGTCCATGTCCTCCACGGCTGCATGCCGAGCTTCTCCATCACGCGGGTCGAGCCACGGTTCTCGACCATCGCGCAGGCGATCACGCGAGGCGCCGCCAGCTCGGCGAACGCATGTCGGATGAGCGCACGCGAGCCCTCGGTGGCGATGCCCCTGCCCCAGAGATCCCGGTGAAGGCGGTACCCGAGCTCCATGTCGCCGGGCTCCATCGGCTCGCCCTCGCGCGGCGGCTTCATGTGGAACCAGCCGGCGAACCGGCCCTCGAATTCCGCCATCCAGAAGCCGATCCGCGCGTCCGCAGCGTCGATGGCGAGCACGCGGCCGATCGCAGCCTCCATGAGCGGCATGGTCGGCTCCTCGGGCTGGTCGACGAAGCGCCGCACCTCGGGATCGCGGTCGAGCTCGAGCAGGTTCGCCGCATCCTCGCGCCGCGCCGGCCTGAGGATGAGCCGCGTCGTGGCGAAGGTGGGCTTCAATCCACGCGCTCCAGGCGGATCGAGCGCACGTTGACCACCGCCTCGCCCGGCTTCGTCTTCGCGCGGATCGAGACCACGGTGTCGCCCGCGGGGATCTCGATCGACCCGAGCGTGACCGCGCGGTACTCCTGCCATCCGCCCGTGCCCGCGACCGTGAACTCGACGCGAGACGCCCCGCACTCCACCGATGCCGACGCGCCCGCAGCCTCGTCCTTGCAGGCGAGTTCGGCGACCACCCGGTACTTGCCGGCGCGCTGTCCCGAGATCGGCCACGACGCGAACGCCGCGGGATCGAGCCAGTAGCCGAGGTTGTACTTCACATCGCCGATCACGCCGACCTGCTCGACCTTGAGCGACGGGCCGTCGAGCGTCGCGTCGTGCGGCAGCAGCACCAGCGCGCCGTCGTTCGCCGGATGGACGGCGAACGGCAGCGGGTCGAGCGCGCCCTCGTAGCGGACGCGCACCACCGTGCACGCCGCATCGACCGGCTTCCCGGGAAGCCTGAGCGTCGAGCCGCCGCCCGCGGCGTCCTTCACGATGCCGAAGGTGGCGCTCGAGCCGAACACATCGACGGACTTCACCTGGTTGCGGATCGGCACGCGGACCACGCCGTCCGTCGGCCAGTCGAACACCATCAGGTACAGCGTGCCCGGCTTCTGCGTGGCGCGACCCCACGAAAGCCGCGTGAACGGGCTCGCGGTCGTGCCGTAGATCGCCTCGCCGTTGACCTTCATCCACGCGCCCACGCCGCGCAGCGTCCTCTGCGCGGCCTCGGGCACGCGGCCCTGCGCATCGGGACCGATGTTGAGCAGCAGGTTGCCGCCCTTCGACACGATGTCGCACAGCAGCCGCACGACCGAGCCCGTGTCCTTCCAGCCCACATCGTGCGCGCTGAAGCCGTACGACTCGTTGAGCGTGTGGTTGACCTCCCAGTCCATGCCGGGAAGGCCCGTCGGCGGCACGTACTTTTCCGGCGTGCCGTAGTCGCCGTTCTTGTTCTCGAGACCGAAGAACAGGCGGTTGTTCACGAGGATCTGCGGCTGCTTGGCACGCATGTCGGCCATGAGCTGCGCCGCGCCCCACGCTGCGCCCTGGTGCGTCGGATCCGAGTAGTCGAACCAGATGGTCGCGAGATCGCCATAGCCCGTGAGGAGCTCGCGCACATGCCCGCGCATGTAGGCCTTGTAGCGCTCGTGGTCGCGCGCGTGTCCGTCCTTCGGATACCCAGGCAGCGCCATCTCGTAGGCATCGGGATGCTGCCAGTCGAGCAGCGAGTAGTAGAAGCCCGGCTTCAGGCCGCGCGCGCGCATCGCATCAGCAAACTCGCGCGCGACATCGCGGCCCTTCGGCGAGATATTTGTGCCGCCCGCCACGTCGTTGGCAAGCGAGTACGGCTCCTTGGAGTTGAAGAGCGTGAAGCCGTCGTGGTGCTTCGACGTCATCACCGCGTAGCGCATGCCCGCGGCCTGTGCGAGCTCGGCCCACTTCTCCGCGAATCCGACCTCCGGCTCGAACTTCGGCTTCATCTGCCGCGCATACTCGGCGCACGGGACCGCGGCCCAGTGCTGGATCCACTCTGCGTAGTGCTGTTCATAGCGCTTGCCGTCCCAGAAGCCGCCCGCGGGCGAGTAGAGGCCCCAGTGGACGAACATGCCGAACCGCGCCTCGCGCCACCACTCCATGCGCGCATCGCGGTCGTTGGACCAGAGCGCGATCTGCTCGGCTTCGGTCGGTGGTGCGGCGAGGGCGAGGGTTGCGGCGAGGAGTGCGCTGAGCATCCGCGCAAGTTAGCGCATTTCGCCGCGGATCAGCTCGAGTTCCTCGCGGCTGATGACGCCGTCGCGCCGACACGAGGCGTGCAGGTGCGGCGACAGACCAAGCCACGCCCGCGCGTTCGAGGCGCGTACGCCGCCCGCGGGAACCACCTCGATTGGCGCGCGTCCGAGGCGCTTCGCCTCGCGCTCGGCGTGGGCGATGTCGCGGCGCACGACCTCGACGCGCTGCTCGAGGGTCGCCACCGATGCGTCCCACCCGAGCACGCCCGCAGTGATGAAGCGGGTGAAGCCGAGCGCGGCGATGTCCCGCATGCCCCGCTCGCGATCGACGAGCAGGTCGAAGGTGCGGAGGAACGCGACGACCAGTCCGAAGCCGCGCGCGAGCTCGATCAGCCGCGCGTTCGCGTCCATGTCGATGTGCCCGTCGGCCGAGAGGAGCGAGACGGCGACCGAGTGCGCGCCCGCCTTGGCACTCGCCTCGACCTCGCGCATGCACGCGTCGACCAGCCGCGGCGTCGCGGTGAACGCCCCGACATCGAGCGCCCGCGAACCGCCGGGAATCTCCGGCCGGATCATGGACACCAGCGTGCACGGAGTGCCCTCGACCACCTCGCGGCAGGCCCGCAGGAGCTCCATCCTCGGGGTCCACCCCTCGCTCGACAGGTCGTGGCAGACCTCGAGCCGGGTGGCAAAGGGCGCCGCCAGACGGGCGCCTTCGATCGAGTCGATGGGAACTTCAAGGGTGCGCTGCTGCATGGCGAAGAGACTACCCGAGCCGCGCCGATAGAGTGCAGGCATGCGCGACTTCACCACCGTCGTCTCCGGACTTCCCCGCTCGGGCACGAGCATGGCGATGCAGATGATCGTGGCGGGCGGCATCGCGCCCGTGACCGACGACCTGCGCGCGCCCGACGCGGACAATCCGCGGGGCTACTACGAGTTCGAGCGTGTGAAGAACCTGCGCACCGACAAGGCGTGGGTCGACGAGGCGCAGGGCAAGGTGGTCAAGGTGATCCACATGCTGGTGCCCGAACTGCCCGACGACCGCGCCTACCGCGTGGTGTTCCTCGAGCGCGACCTGCACGAGGTCGTGAAGAGCCAGTCGACCATGCTCACGCGCAACGCGAAGACCGGCGGCGCACTGCCGCCCGAGCGTCTGATGGCGATCTATGAGCAGCAGCTGAAGCACGTGCATGCGTGGCTGGCAGCGCGATCCAACTTCCGCGTGCTCCTTCTGCGCCACGCGGACTTCATGCGCGATGCGGCGGCGCAGGCCAAGGCGATGCACGACTTCCTCGGCGGCGAACTCGATGTCGCGGCGATGACCGCTGCGGTCGATCCCTCGCTTCACCGCAACAAGGCCCAGTGAGCGTCAGATCGCGGCGAGCCCGTGCTTCTTCGCGAAATCCGCGGGGCCAAACGGCGGATCCTTCGGGCGGAACGGTATCGACGCCTGCGCGCCATCGACACGCGCGCGCGACCGTGCGGCTGCGTCGCGGTCGTCAAGCTTCTCCGCGACGAGCGCCAGCCAGCGCTGGCCTTCAAGCTGCCCTGCATCATGACGCAGCGCGAACTCAACGCTCGTGCGCGCGTTGGCAAGGTCGCCGTACCACGCGAGGGCGGCGCCGAGCACGAGGTGCGCCTCGGGCAGCGACTGCGTGATCTCGAGCGCATCGAGCGCGTGGCCGGCCGACTCCTCGAAGCCGCCGAGCGCGAGCTGCATGCGCGCGAGGCCCACATGCGCCGCGGGATCGCGCGGATTGCGCTTCCTTGCGGCGTCGAAGTAGCCACGCGCATCGGAGAAGCGGCCGACCAGCGCGAGGATGTTCGCAAGTGCCAGCGCCATCTCGGGGCGGGCACGTACCGCGCGCTCGACGGCGCCAATCTGCATGCGCGCAGCCGCTTCGTCGCCCGACAGCGCGAGCGCGGCGCCGCGGATCATCTGCATCTCGATGTGGCTCGCATCGGAACGCAGGAACTCATCAGCCACCTTTGCGGCATCGCCGAAGCGGCCGACCGACATCAGGCAGTTCGCCAGGCACGTCGCGTAGCGCGCCTCCCCCGCGCGGTGCGACACGAGCCATTCGAAATGCGGGATCGCCTCGTGCGGCCTGCGCCGCGACATGAGCGCGACGCCGAGGTTGAACAGGCTCTCGCGGCGCACGAGATCGACCTGCCCCTGCACATCGGCCGGAAGTGCCGCCATGTAGCCGAGGTCGACGAGCTGCTGCAGCGCATCGGCGGCCTCGAAGGGATCCTGCCGCATCTCGGGCGGATGCAGGCCCGCGTCGCCCTCGATCGCGTCCCACGACGGGATCCGCGCGGGCGCAGCGCCCGTGAGCGCCTCCGCGAGCACGCGCCCGTCCATGTCCTCTCCCGCGCCAAGCCCAAGCAGCGCGAGCGCCGTCGGGGCGAGGTCGAGGATGGTCGGCGACGCGATCTCCGCGCCCCGCTTCACGCCGGGGCCCGACATCACCAGCACGCCCTGCGGACGGTGCCAGCTCGCCTCGAGCTCCATGCGGCGCTCGGGCGGCAACTCGGACAGATTCGGCCGGAGGTGATCGGAGTGGAACCCGTGGTCGGACAGCAGCAGCACCGTCACATCACCGCCGGCGGCCGCCAGGATGCGACCGAGCGCTGCATCGTGCCATTCGTAGACCTTGTCCATGACGCCGCCGAACAGCCTGTGCTCGCGCTCGGAGACATGCGCCATGCGCGGCGCGACGAACTGCATGAAGTGGTGGCCGACGGTGTCGATCGCATCGAAGAACACCATGGTGGCGTCCCACGGCTGGCCCGATGAGAGCGATGCCACCGCCGCCCGCTCGATGCTGGCCGCGTACGCCATGAGCTTGACAAGCTGCTGCACCCGCGCGTCGCCCGATCCGACCTCGTCGAGCTTGGGAAGCAGCTCGCGCAACACCGCACGCGGAAACGCCCGCGACCGCTCGCGCGCGTCGGCCACCGCTACCCGCATCGACTCGGGGTGGACGACTCCAGGCAGGAGCGGCCACGCGTCGAACTCGCTCGCGGGCTCCCCTTCCTGCAGGAGGTTCGTGACCACACCGCCCCGGATGGGCTCGGCGGGGTGCGAGGCGTACCAGCCCACGACGTTGGTCGTAAGGCTGTTCTGGCTGAGGATGTTCCAGAGCGCCTTCGTCTTGCGGGTGGTGCTCGACGAGACCTGCAGCCCCGACCCATCGGGCTTCGGCTCGACGAAGTTCAGCACGCCGTGCTTGTCGGCCGTCTTGCCCGTGGTGATCGAGGTCCAGAGCAGCGGCGAGAGTTTCGGCTCGAGCGTGCCCAGGTCGGCGCGCGCGCCTGACTCGACAAGGCGGCGAAGGCTGGGCATCTTGCCTGCAGCGAACAGCCGGTTGATCAGGATCCAGTCGGCGGCATCCCAACCGATGACGAGCAGGCGCTTGGCAGGACGGGCCAACATGGATCCGATGCTAACAGACAAAAAAAGCAGCGTGGGTGACCTGTCCAGGTCACCCACGCGATGCTTTCGATTCATCTCAGGCCACGCACAACCCAGGCCAGAGAGTTCGGACTGTCGCGCGAATCAGCGGCGACGACGGCCAGCGAGGCCGGCGAGACCGAGGAGCGCGATCGCGCCCGGGGCCGGGATGATGCCCGCGCCAGCCGCGATCGAGGTGCCCGCGTCGCTCTCCCAACCGTAGTCAACCACGGTGCGGGTCATCGAGGTGCCCGACGAGCCAGCGGCGCCCATGAGGAAGCGCATCCAGCCGTAGTGCGTCGTGCCGGCGGCGGCGACGAACCGGAAGCCGATGATGTTCTCAGCGCTGTACTGCCAGTTGCCCGCGGCCGAGCCGAACACCACGCCGGTGGTGGCGGTGTTGTACGAGCCAGTGGCGCCGATGGCGGTGCCGAGCGCGAGGTTGCCCGCGGGGCCGGTGGTCACGCCCGGGTAGCGCATCTGGCCGCCACCAGTCGAGTTGAAGAAGTTCATGCCGCCACCCGACGAGTACGGGTTGACGTCCCAGCCCGGAACGCCCGAGCCCGGGCCGTTGCTGAGGGTGTTGGTCTGGACGTTGATGTAGCAACCGTCGATATCGACAGCGCAGGCGAAATTGATGATGCCGCTGTAGACGACGGCGGCGTTGGCAGCGCCAGCCACGACAGTGACGGCAGCCGCAGCAGCGAAGTGCTTGGCAAGACGATTCGAGAGCATCTCTCTGTGCCTTTCAGGCAGCGTCCGACATCTCGATGCGAGGTTGTTGTCTCTACCGGAAGGGATCCGGTACTCAGGCTGACAGAAGCCCGCGGACAACGAAATGAGGGACAGGGACGGTGGAAATGTGCACCGATATGAAGTCGAGGCAAACGCCCAGAGACAAATTTCGCCACATTTCCTACTCGCTGGGTGAAACCACCCCCGCTTTGTGCGCGATGTTGGCGCGATCTTGGGGGGAAGGCATGCCACGCAAGTCGTTGTTGCTATTGAACCTCCGACAAGCGCGAGGATGTTCGCAAGCGCCAGCGCCACCTCGGGGCGGGCACGCACCGCGCGCTGTGACTCCAGCCATTCGAGATGTGGGTGGTGCTCAAAGACGAAAAAGGCAACGTGGGCGATCCAAGGGACCGCCCACGCGATGCTTTCGTGTGGACTTCGGACGCGAACGACTCACGCCCTGCGTTGACGACTCTCGACAGAGTCAGCGGCGACGGCGGCCAGCAAGACCAGCGAGGCCGAGGAGCGCAATCGCGCCCGGAGCCGGAACCACGGTGATCGCGGTGGCGGCGACATCCTCATAGAAGATGTCGGTGATCGTGCGAACCGTATTCGTAGCGCCGACCGACATGAGGCCGTAGCCGTAGTGGGTCGTACCCGCAGCCGAGACAAAGCGGAAGCCGAAGGTGTTCACGGCGTTCAGCTGCCAGTTGCCAGCGGCAGCGCCGAAGGTGACGGCGCCCGAGCCGTAGGAGCCCGTGGCTCCGACGACGGTGCCGCCAGCGAGGTTGCCCGCAGAGCCGGTCGTGACGCCGGGGTAGCGGAGCATGCCGGTACCAGTGGCGTTGAACCAGTTGATCGCGGTGGCCGAGTAGGGATTGATGTCCCATCCTGCGACAACCGAACCCGCCGAACCGGTGGTTCGGGTCTCGACGTTGATGTACATGCCATCGATGGTGGCGGGGATGACCAGGTTGGCGTTCTCCCAGTGCACGATGGCCGCGTTGGCGGCGCCAGCGACGACAGAAGCGGCAGCAGCCGCAGCGAAGTGCTTGGCAAGACGATTCGAAAGCATCTCTCGTTGCCTTTCAGACAGCGTCCGCCATGGACCGTCGCGAGTTGGGAGTCTCTACCGGAAAGGGAGCCGGTACTCGGGCAAACAGGAGCCCGAAGACGAGGGAATGAGGGACAGGGGCGTTGCAAAAATGCATCGCAGTTGAGCGATGGCAAACGGACTCTTCTTGATTATTGATCAAGCTTGCTGCATCCGACACCGTTCCACCGCGATCCTTCGCGACTTACGTAGGGAAAGGTCCCGACGCCCGATACACAAGTCCATGCACCAGATGGCTTTCCGATCGCTGGCCGCGGTAGATGGCAAAAACACCGCGAGCGCCCCGAAAGGCGCCCGCGATGCAAGCTCAGTGCTTGGTGCAGGTCTCAGCGGCGACGACGCGACGCAAGACCAGCGAGTCCGAGGAGGGCGATGGCGCCGGGAGCGGGAACCGCACCGACGGCGATGGAGGCGCCCGAGTCTTCGTAGGCGAGCTCGGCGACCGTGCGGTCAGCACCGTTGATGGCGGCGCCGATCACGAAGCGACCCCAGCCGTACTTGGTGCCGCCGTCAGCACCGACGAAGCGGAAGCCGAAGTAGTTGGAGGCGTTGAGCTGCCAGTTGCCGGGGGCAGCGCCCACGACGACCGCGCCCGAGCCGAAGCTGCCGGTGGCGCCAACGGCGGTTCCGAGGGCGAGGTTGCCCGCAGAGCCAGTGGTCGCGCCCGGGTAACGCAGCATGCCCGTGCCAGTGGCGTTGAACCAGGTGAGCGAGGTGGCCGAGTAGGGGTTGATGTCCCAGCCTGCGACGCCGGAACCAGCCGAACCCGTCGAGCGCGTCTCGACGTTGATGTAGAGGCCGTCGATGGTGGCGGGGATGAGCAGGTTGGCATCGGCCCAGTGGACGATGGCGGCATTGGCCGCGCCGGCAACGACGGAAGCCGCAGCGGCGGCAGCGAAGTGCTTGGCAAGACGATTCGAAAGCATGGATCCTCTTCTCCTGATGTGTGCCGGACGGAGCCCAAGTCCCTTCCCGAATTCCCTCGCCGCTACGTGTGGCGATGACGCGCAACCCGCGCTTTCACAGGGACTTGAACCTTCCAAGCTGGGGAACCCTGCCACCGTTCCCCTCCAACGCAAACGCCACAAAGCGCAAAAACCACAAATGACGACAGAGTCGTCGCTTCAGAAGTCATTGCAGGTCATATATTTACGTCACTCTGGCCCCACCAGGGGCACGCCTCGCACCTGCACCATGGGGCGCCGTCTCCCGAAACGGGAATTGGCCCAATCGGTTGAGGTTGGGCGAACCGCCCACGCAGCGGATAGCGTGGGGGAATGAAGATTCCCGCCAATTCGCGTCTGGACGAAACCGTGATGCTGCATCGCCGCCCAGTGTGCAAGGGGATCGCGGGAGTACTTGGCTCGGGGATGCTTGGCGCAGCGGCCCTCGGGTGCGAATCGGCGCCCGCCATGCAGACCAGCGCCCCGCCTGCGTCGACCCTGCCGCGCCAGCCTGTTGTCCTGTCGACCTGGGATCACGGCCTTCCGGCCAATCGGGCGGCGCTGACGATCCTGCGCGAGGGCTCCGCGATCGACGCGGTCGAGGCGGGCTGCCGCGTGGTGGAGCGCGAATGCCCCGACATGACGGTCGGGCTGGGAGCGCGCCCGGACCGCGAGGGGCGGGTCACGCTCGACGCCGCGATCATGTCCGACGATGGGCGCGCAGGCTGCGTGGCGTTTGTGCAGGGTGTCGCACATCCGATCTCGCTCGCCCGCCTGGTGATGGAACGGACTCCCCACGTGCTCCTCGTTGGCGCTGGCGCGGAGCAGTTCGCGCGGGAGATGGGGATCGAGGTCCTCGCGCCCCGCCTCTCCGAGGCGGCCGAGAGGGAATGGAAGGCCTGGCTCGCGGAGAAGCGCTACGAGCCGCGCATCAACATCGAGAACCACGACACGATTTCCATGCTTGCGCTTGACGCGCAGGGGCGGATGGCGGCGGCCTCCACCACAAGTGGCCTCGCCTACAAGATGCATGGCCGGGTGGGCGACTCACCGATCATCGGCGCGGGCATCTTCGTCGACGCACCGATCGGAGGCGCGATCTGCACCGGACTCGGCGAGACCGTCCTGCGGACACTCGGGGCACACCTCGCCGTGGAGGCGATGCGCGCGGGCGCTACGCCGCAGGAGGCCTGCGAGCGGGCGATCGCGCGGATCATCGAGAAGAACCCAAAGCCAGAGACCTATCAGGTAGGCATGCTGGCCCTGGACTTCGCGGGCCGTGCGGGCGCATACGCCGTGCAGCGGGGATTCACCTACGCGCTGCAGGACGAGCTGCGGCCGGCCCCCTCCATGTTCACCTGAATTCGCACCGCGGGCTGAAACTTCCCTTCGCACCGCGCCCTCGCAGGGCCCCACCATGTGCTCGGCCGCGACCGCGATCCGGGTACGCCCCCGCCCAGATGGATCCCATTCGATCCAGCAAGGACAACCACCATGTTCTTCCGACAGATCTACGACGACAAGCTCGCAGAGGCCGCCTACCTCATCGGATGCCAGCGCACGGGCGAGGCGATCGTGATCGACCCCGAGCGCGACATCGACCGCTACGAGAAGGTGGCCAAGGCGAACGGCCTGCGCATCGTCGCCGTGGCCGACACGCACATCCATGCCGACTACCTGACGGGTGCCCGCGAGTTCGCCGAGAAGGGTGCGCGCGTGTACCTCTCCGACGAGGGCGACGCCGACTGGAAGTACCAGTGGCTCGACCAGAAGTCGGGTGGCGGCCGCTACGACGCCGTGCTGCTCAAGGATGGCGACACCTTCAAGGTGGGCAACATCCGCTTTCGCGCGATCCACACGCCAGGGCACACGCCCGAGCATCTCTCCTACGAAGTGACTGATCTCGGTGGCGGCGCCACGGAACCGATGGGCATCGCCACGGGCGACTTCCTCTTCGTGGGCGACCTCGGGCGCCCCGATCTGCTGGAGAGCGCGGCAGGCATGCAGGGTATCGCCGATGCCTCAGCGCACCGCCTGTACCAAACCGTGCTCAAGACCAAGGACTGGGCCGACTACCTGCAGGTGTGGCCGGGGCACGGCGCGGGCAGCGCGTGCGGCAAGGCCCTGGGTGCCGTGCCGCAGTCGACCATCGGCTACGAGCGCCGCATGAACGCGGCGTTGCGCGCGGCGACGAGCGAGCAGAACTTCGTCGATTTCATCCTCGATGGACAGCGGGAGCCACCGATGTACTTCGCGCGCATGAAGCGCGACAACAAGATGGGGCCGCGCGTGCTGGGCGGAGTGCCGCAGCCCCGGGAGCTCGGTGCGGCTGAGTTCGCCAAGCTCGACGGCGGATCCTGCGCCATCATCGACACCCGCGCCTGGACTGCGTTCAAGGCGGGGCACCCGAAGGGCGCGCTCTCGATACCGCTGACGAACTCGTTCAATACCGACGCGGGGTCGATGGTCGCGGAGGATGAGCGCATCTACCTCGTGGTCGAGGCGGCGCGTCTGGACGAGGCCCTGCGCGACCTGATCCGCGTGGGGCTCGACGACATCGCGGGATGGATCGATGCAGCCAAGGTTGGCCAGATCTCCGCAACGGGCGGCACGCTGGAGAAGACCGAGGAGGTCGACGTCGCGGCGGCGCAGAGGTTCATTTCGGAGGTCAAGCCGTTCCTACTCGATGCGCGCCGCAAGGTTGAGTTCGCCGAGGGGCACATCGGTGACGCGCTCAACATCGCGCATACGCGCCTGCTCGGTCGGCTGAGCGAGGTGCCCAAGGACCGCCCGATCCTCGTGAACTGCCGCTCGGGCGCCCGCTCGGCGCGCGCCTGCTCGCTGCTCCAGAAGCACGGCTACCGCGTGACCAACCTCGCAGGCGGCATGCTGGCGTGGAACGAAGCCAAGGCGCCGGTCAATCGCTGACGCGGACATCGGACAGACTAGGAACGCCGACAAGGAACGCCCGCCCCGCGGCCGCGTGGGCCTGGTGTGTCACGCAGGAACTCCCTCCGCCTCGAGGCATGGTTCATCCGCACCCATGCCCATGCCCCGTGCCCGGGATCGCCCTGCGGGGACACCACATGCGGACATGCCACGCACGGGGACACCACACATGATCTGGGCATGGATCGGCGCCACCGCCGTCGGCGTTTCGCTCGGACTGCTTGGTTCGGGGGGCGCCATTCTCACGCTGCCCATCCTCGTGTATCTGCTGGGCCATGACGAGAAGTCGGCGATCGCGGAGTCGCTGGCGATCGTCGGGGGCATCGCGGTGTTCGGAGTGCTGCGCGCGGCCATGCAGCGGCGCATCGACTGGCGGCAGGCTCCGCGCGTGTTTCCTCAGTGGCTCGGTTCCACTCCCGCTTCGGCCGCGGAGGACATCGAGCACATTGGTCGCGAGGCTGGGTGACTGATCGTGGATGGCCGGGCCCGGCTTGCTGGTGGGGACGCCCGAGCAGTCGGCGAGAGCGAGGCGAGGGCGGGGCGAGGGCGAGGGCGAGGGGCCGGATCCCTGTGAAGCACCGGGAGGCTCGATGTTTCCCCGAATCAGCTCCACTTTGGCGACAATCTCGGGGGCGAGGTCAAATACAGGGAATCCCGCCCCTGCTTCCGGTGCTCACACGCCGCCTCCACTGTGGACGATCGCCCCCGACCGTCGCAGATCCGTTTCCCGCACCCGATCGAAAGGCCTCCATCATGACCGCGCTCCAGTCGCAGACCACCGCTCCCGCAGCCACCGGACTTGAAGTCGACGTTGCGACCGCGCACCGCATGTTCGGCGAGGCTGGAACGGTGATGGTCGATGTTCGCGAGGCGGACGAGCACGCGCGCGAGCGCATCGTGGGCTCGAGGTTGATTCCGCTCTCGAGCCTGACGGCGAAGGAAATCCAGGAGCTGGGTGCGCGCCGAGTGCTGCTGCACTGCCGCGGCGGCCGGCGTTCGCTCGACGCAGCGACCCGATGCGCCGGGCTTGCCTCCGGCGGAGTGCAGGTGCTGAGCGTGGCCGGCGGCATCGAGGCTTGGAAAAAGGCCGGACTAGGAACGCAGACAAACGCCAGCCGCCCGCGCATGAGCGTCATGCAGCAGACCCAACTCACCATCGGCGTGATGGTGGCCGCGGGCACTGCGCTCGGATATCTGGTGCACCCCGGGTTTCTCGCCCTTCCCGCATTGATGGGTTGTGGTCTGATCTTCGCTGGGGCCACGGGCACCTGCGGGTTGGCCGCGGTGCTGGGAAAGGCACCGTGGAACCGTATGTCCAGATGCGGGACAGGGTCGTGCAGCAGCAGCTGACCGCGATGATGCGGTGGATGGGCGATGGCCGCGGCGCTGTGCGGAATCGTGCGAAAGTGCGAATCACCCTCGCATCGGGGCGATTGGCGTGCTAGGCTACTCGCTCTCGCGCCGGTGACCTCAGGTTGGACAGGACGTCCGACATTCAGACTGGGAATCAGCCGGCAGCATGCAATACGACCGGTCGAACACGGTGTTCGTCCGCTCTGCGTGCGCCAATTGGCTTGATCCCGTCCGCCGGCAGCAGCCGCTCGAACGCGATTCCGCCCCTACCGAGCGTTGTGCCCTGAAGGGCGCGGCGCGAAAGGCGATTGTGTCGACCATCACTTCTCCCGCTGCATCCGTGAAGCAGCCCACCGTCAGCTTTGCCAGCCTCAAGCTCGCGCCCGCCATCCTCGACGCCCTCGTGGCCGATGGCTACGAGTTCCCCACGCCAATCCAGGCGCAGGCCATTCCGCCGGCGCTTGACGCACGTGACGTGCTCGGTATCGCCCAGACGGGCACCGGCAAGACCGCCGCGTTCGCGCTGCCGATCCTGAACCGCCTGCTGGGTGCGGCTCCCCGCGGAGCCAAGCTGCCCACCGGCCGCAGGCCCAAGGCGTTGGTGCTCGCACCCACGCGCGAGCTCGCGGCGCAGATCGCGGAGAGCTTCGCGAGCTACGGGCGTCACACCCCGATCCGCTTCGCGGTCATCTTCGGCGGCGTCGGCCAGGGGCCGCAGGTGCGCGCCCTCCAGCAGGGCATCGACATCCTCGTCGCCACCCCCGGCCGGCTCATCGACCTGCTCGACCAGCGGCTGGTGAACCTGTCGGAGATCGAGTTCTTCGTGCTCGACGAGGCCGACCGCATGCTCGACATGGGCTTCATCGAGCCCATCCGCCGCATCGCCAAGCTGCTGCCCACCAAGCGCCAGACCATGCTCTTCTCGGCCACCATGCCCAAGGAGATCCGCCACCTCGCCGACTCGCTGCTCAACCAGCCCGTCACCGTCACGGTGACGCCCGTCTCGAGCGCGGTGGACCGCATCGACCAGAAGCTCTACTTCGTGCTCAAGGCGCAGAAGACGCAGCTGCTCGTGCACCTCTTCGACACGCTGGAGATGGAGCGGACGGTGGTGTTCACCAAGACCAAGCATGGCGCCGACCGCCTGACGCGCAAGCTCAAGGCCGCGGGCATCCATGCCGAGGCGATCCACGGCGACAAGGCGCAGAACCAGCGCGTGCGCGCCCTCGATGCGTTCCGCTCCGGCCGATCGTCGGTGCTGGTGGCGACCGACGTCGCCGCGCGCGGACTCGACATCGACGACATCACCCATGTGGTCAACTACGACCTGCCCATGGAGCCCGAGGCGTATGTCCACCGCATTGGCCGTACGGCGCGCGCGGGCAAGTCGGGCCATGCGATTGCGTTCTGCGACGTCGAGGAGAAGAGCCTGCTCAAGCAGGTCGAGCGACTGATCAAGTTCGAGATCCCGCGCGAACGCGTGCCTGACCAGGTGCCCAAGTCGGACGAGGCGGCCGCCAAGGTGGGACTCGCGCCGAACCCGGCACCAACGGGTGCGTCACGCCGCGAGGAGTCCGCGCACGGCGGATCCGCCTCGCACCACGCTCCCTCGCGGGAGCAGGAAGCGCGTGGTCCGCGCGCTTCGGGTGCATCGCGCACCGCGGCCGTTGCACCGCATCGCCACGCGAAGCCTCAACCGCACGCGAAGCCTCAACCTCACGCGAGGCCGCAGCATCACGAGCGAGCACCCGAGAGTCCGCGCGAAGAAGCGCCGCGCGTGAAGCCGCGCCTGAACGCATCGGGCAGACCGATTCCGCCCGCACCCCGCGCGGAGTCGCTGCCGCAGGGACGCCCGCAGATCCAGGACGCAGGCGGCCGCCCGTCGCAGGGCAAGCCCGCGCAGTCCAAGCCCACCGGTGGTCCGCCGAAGCACGGCGGTCCGTCGCGCTTTGGCAAGAACCCCTTCGGCAGCGGCAAGCCCGGCCGAGGGAGCGGATTCAAGGGTGGCACGGGGTTCAAGGGGCCGCGGCCGTCGCGGTGACCGTCGCGGCGAGTTCCACCGTGACGTCCGGGGCAATCGATGTCCGCGGCAATCGATATCCGCGGCAATCAACGTCCGCGTCAATCAAGGGCTCGTGAGAGGCCTCCGCGGCAGCGCGGATCCGCTCAGGGACAGACGCCCCACGCGCTCAACAGCACGGTGATGTCGGCCGCGCCGACGCTGCCGTCGCCATTCAGATCCGCGGCGCTCGTCGTGCTGCCCCAGTCGCTGAGGAGCGCTGCGATGTCCTGCGCGGCCACCTGGCCGTCGCCGTTGAGGTCGGCGACGCACTGCGCGGGGCGCGGCAGATCGAGCACGAAGCCCTGCACGCCCTGCGGCGTGCGCGCGGAGCCGACGATGGTGTAGCCGTCACCCGAGATCGCCAGCGGCAGCGCAAGGCGCACACCTGGATCGATCTGCACCCCCTGCTCGGCGGCATACTCCTCGAGTGAGTGCAGCGTGCCGTTGATCCAGAGGTAGCCCTCACCGCTTGTCGCAGGCGGTGCCGGCACGCGATAGAACATGAGCACGCGCGATCCATCGTTGCTGATGTCGGTGGCGTAGGGATTGAAGCCTGGGATCGGCGTTGGCGGCAGCGGGATGTAGCCAGTGGCTTGGCTCCAACGCCACGCGAGTTCGTTGTTCGCCGACGATCCGAGCCCCACCACCCAGTTCCCATCCGCGGAGCACGCAGATGCCTCGCCCAGGCGCACGTTGCCGGGCGCAAAGAGGACCTGCTGCACCCCGTTTCTCCACACCGTCGCCTGGCGGAATCCCGTGTAGAAGTCCTGCCAGCCGACGATCGTGCTGCCGTCGCGGCTGCAGGCGTTGGCTCGGGTGGACTCGAAGAAGTAGATCGTGCCGAGATCGACGAGCCCCGATTTGGGGTTGTACGAGTACCCGCGTGCTTCGCAGGCGGAGTGCCAGCCGAGCCCGACCATGGTCGCGCCATCGCCCGAGAGCCCCCAGCAGCTCGTCGCGCTGATGTCGCAGTTGAAGCCGAAGTTGCCGACGCGGGTGGTGACACCCGTGGGTACTTCGTAGAAGGCGCCTTCGGTCTTGCCCGTATCGGGGTTGAGCACCGTGTAGCCGATCCGGGATCCGTCGTCGCTGATGTCGCCGGAACCGCCCGCACCCTGACTGCCTGGAGCGATGCCGCCGATCGGAATGACTCCGATGTCGGAGGTCCAGTACCAGTACTGCGCCGGGTTGTAGCCCACCACGACGCGACCATCGCTGCTCACGCCCGACGGCGTGCCCGCGAAGCCGCCCAGAAGCCGCAGCTGCCCCTTCGTTCCACCGGCAAAGGAGGCACCGTCGCACGCCGCTGCGAGAACGAGGATCGCGAGGCACTGGGCTGCCGACGCGCGAGAAGAGTGCGGTCGAATCACGGGCACTCACCCCACGCGCTCAGGAGCACTGCGAGATCCGCAGGACCGACCACGTTGTCGCCGTCGAGATCGGAACTGCTTCCGAAGGCGCCCCAGTCGCCGAGCAGGATGGCGATGTCGGGGGCACCCACCGCACCGTCGCCGTTGAGATCGGGCACGCAGGGCTGCGCGGTGGGCCGCAGGTCGAGCACGAACGGCGACCAAGCGAGATCGCTGTTGCGCAGCGCGTATCCGGTGATGGTGAGCGCATCCTCCGTCATGCCGAAGGCGATGAACGACCAGTCGGTCGTGAGGTCGAATCCGTTCTCCTGCGACCACTGCGCCAGCGGCACGTAGCCACGGCCGGCGAACCAGAGGTACGACGATCCGTTGATGCCGCAGAGGAGCGTGCTGCCGTTGAAGTTCGACTGGTAGACGCTGCCGATGCCAGCGACCGGCATCGGCTGGATGGCCTGGAAGCCCGTGGCAGCGCTCCAGCGGTACGGCGCACCGCCCGCGATGTCGGATCGCCCCTGGCCAAAGGCCCACTGTCCGTTGCCGCTCACGCAGCCGACCTCGCGCAGCTTCTGCGTCGTCACGCCGGTGTTGAGGAGCGTGCCAACGTAGTCACCCGCTGCGTTCCTCGTCCACACGCAGCCCTGGCGGTAGCCTGTGAAGTCGTCGTTCCAGCCGCCCACGAAGCCGCCATCGTCACTGATGTCGTTGCCGCGCGTGGGCTTGAAGAAGTAGAGCGTGGGCAGGATCTTCATCGTGTCGGTGGCGGCATCCCACACATAGCCCTTGCCGGCGCAGCCGACATCCCACACGAGGCCGCACACATGGCTCGCAGTGGGCGTCATGCCCCACGGACTCGACCGGCCAATGTCGCAGTTGAAGCCGAGGCTGCCGACCGATGGGTCGTAGGTGTTCAACGTGCGGTCATAGAAGGTCGCCTCGCTCTTGAGCGGCTTGGGGCCCTGCAGCGTGGTGCAGACGATCGTGTTTCCGTCGGCGGTGATGCTGGGCTGTCCACCAACGCCGTTCCCCGGAGGAACGGACTGCTCGAGTCGGACCACCCATGTTTCCCGAGTCCAGTACCAGTAGCTCTGCTGGTCGTAGCCGGCGACCACGCGGCCATCGGCGCTTGGAGCCTGGGCGTAGGAATAAGGAACGAGCCCAAGCAGGAAGAGTTCGCCGGCGACTGCGGTCCCAGAGACAGCGGCGAGGACAGCGGTGCTGAGGGTGAGGGTGGATCGGTTCATGATGGATCGCGCGGGGATCGGTGCGGGTCGGAGTTCGTACGGGCGAGCGCCGTGCGGGGGTCGAGTCGGAGGACGCCTCGCAACGGCTTGTGAAGGCGGGTGCGCGAGTTTCCTCGCGCACCCGCGGTGGGTTCATTGAATGCGGCGGGGAACGCACCGCCCGATTACGGGCAGGCGCCCCACGCGCTCAGGAGCACTGCCAGGTCCTCGGCGGTCACCAGTCCGTCACCCGTGAGGTCGGGCGACGAACCAGCCCATCCGTTCAGCAGCACCGCGAGGTCATCCGCGCCGACCGTTCCGTCGGCGTTGAGATCGGCCGCGCACGCGTTCGAGGAGCCGGCATCCAGCTGGATCGTGGCGATCGTGTAGACCGCGTTCGCCGTGTCGGCCGCACGGAGCACCAGCTTGCCGGACGGGCTGATGCCGGTGTTGTGGCCGTTGCCGTTGTTGCCGGTGCTACCGATCAGGGTGATCTGGTTGGCCGCGGTGCCGGTGAAGTTGGTGTCGCCGGACTTGGCGAGGATGCGTGCACCGTTGACCTCATCCCAGGCGATGATGGCGCTCCCACCGAGCTTGCCGAACGATCCACCGACGGCATTCGCGGAGAAGACGCAAACACCTGAATCACTGACGCAGATGCTGGTGCTGCCGTTGAGCGATGCGAAGGTTGCTCCAGCGACGCCGGGGACGGCGTCGCCCTGACGGATGATCACGCCCTTGGTGCCGTCCGCCTTGCGGTAGCCCACATAGGTGGAGTTCGTAGCCGCGACCGTCCCATCGGGGTTCATGAGGATGCCCTGGTAGCAGAGCAGCCCGCTCGCATTCATGAGGAAGGCGGTGGTATTGGGCGTGGAGTAGACGAGACCGTCGTTGATGCCGGGGATCGACTCGCCGCGACGGAGCACGAAGGAGTAGGTGCCGTTCTGCTCGAGCATGATGCCCGAGTCGTCGACGGTCGGGGTCACCGCGCCGCCGAGCGTGGCGAGGAAGAGTACGGCGCCGTCGTTGCGGATCGGATGGTTGCCCCACGAGACGGGCGAGGAGGTGTCCTTGAAGGTGATGCCCGGGAAGCCGGGGATCTCGCTCGCCTCGCGGGCGAAGATGCGGAGACCCGTGCCCGTGTCGACGAGGTAGACCTTGTCGGCGGAGGTGGGAACGGTGCCACCGGTGTTGAGCAGCGTTCCACTGAAGCCGACCATGTTGCCGTTCTTGAACAGGCCGAAGGCGTCCTGCTGCATGACGGAGCCCGCGGGCACATCCCAGCTGTCGTCGACGCCGGCACCCGGTGCCGCATCGCCGCGGCGGAACACGACCTGTGTACCCGAGGGCGAGTACACGACCACCGCGCTGTTGTTCTGACCCGCACCGGCCGTGGTGACGACACCCGTGCCCGCGAGGGTCACGCTGGTCAGGGCGGATCCGTTGTTGTCGCAGTAGACGCCGCTCGAGAGCTGGGCGACGGTCATGGTCACGCCCGCAGCGCCGGGATACGCGGCACCCTCGCGCGCAAGCAGCGAGGCGGTGCCGGTGGAGGACACGAAGGCGTTGAAGTCGTTGTTGGCGGAGGTCACGCCGGGTCCGTTGGCCGAGCCCGCGACGATCACGCCGCCGTTGCCGGTGATCATGTTGGCGCTGGAAAGGCCGTTGGTTCCCGCCGTGGTGTTGATGACGAGGCCGGGAAGCAGGTCGCTGGGGAGCGGCGAGCCCTCGCGGGCAAGGAGCGAGAAGGTTCCGTCGGCAACGCGGAAGATGCCGCGGCTGTTGGCGGTGGTGATGCCGGGGCCGGCAAACTGGCTTCGGAAGTAGACGAACCCGTTCGAATCGATGGCCGGGTTGTTGAACTGGTTCGGCACCCACACCGCATCGAGCACGGGGACGGCCTGGATGCCGTCTGCGGTGACGACATTGACCCACGGACCGTCGGCGAGCGCGACGGAGGCCAGGGTTGCGGTCAGGAATGCACCAACGGTGAACTTCGTGGTCGAGCGCATGGGATCTTTCTCGTAGGGACTTTCTGAACGGGATTCACTGAACTGACAGCGATCTCGCAGGTCGACACCGTGGACTGATCACGGAATGGACAACGGGGAGCCGACCCGACCACGCGCCGGGCGGACGCGCTCCTGACTGCGGAGCGTCGCGTAAATTTAGTGTGCGAAGTTGTCCCTGCAAAGTTCCCTAGGGAAAAACACGCAATATCGTCCCTGCTGTCGCGGCCCGCGCAATCGTCACCGACAAGGCCGCTGCGCTCCCCACGGTCCCGTAAGAATCGGGCAGAATGAGGCTTCGGTCCGTTCCGTGCGAGTTCCCCTGATGAGTGCCAAGAAGCGATGAGTTCCAAGAAGCCACGCCTCTCCCGCATCGCCTCGATCTCCCGATCGCCGCGGTCGCTTGGCTCGCCCCGGGTCGTGACGGCCGGACGGTCGCCATTGGATGTCGCCCTGGGTGCGTTTCGAACCGAATGCGATGGCGCGATCCAGACGCTGCGTCAGGCGCTCCAAACCCTCGCACGCGATGCCGGTTCGGACCCGCTCCGTCCCCAGGAGGTCTCCCGCCAGTTCGGGTTGAACAAGAACCTCACCTGGAAGTTCGCGCGGGTGCTGCTGGCGAGCGACCCGTTCGAGGCGATCGCCATGCTGCCCGGCGCGGAGGGCGTGGAGATCTATCTCCGCGCGTTCGAGCAGGCGGGGGTCGCGCGCATCGGGACTGACGGCGTGCGCGAGGCGATGTCGGGCTTCGATGCCGTGGTGGCGCGGCACTTTGGCGATCGCTCGCAGCTCGAGCTGGTGCTCGACGGACTTCGGGCGGATGGCAATCTCGAGAACTCGCGCCGGCTCGCGTTCCGCGGCATGTCGGGCGTGTTCGGGCTGCAGGCTCGGATTCGCCTGACGGTGCAGATCCTCTCGCCGAACCCCGACACTCCCCACAAGGGCGATGTGACGCAGCTCGTCGGACTCGCGGGACTGCAGCGGCTGCGACCGATCGGGGCGCTTCCGGTGTTCCGCATCGTTGGCGCGCAGCAGTCGGGAGGGGTTTCGTCGGAGCCGCTCTTCCGCACCGCCGATGGTTCGGCACGCGAGTACCTGCTTCGCGAGTGCTCGACACACCCCGACGCTTCGGTTGCGGTGCAGTCCTCCGCAGGCAGAACGACGGTGGAGCTCTCCGACGGACCGCTCGGACGCACTGGCGCATCGGATCTCTACTTCGGCAGCGTGGTGCGCAGCACCATGAACCTGCGTCGACAGCCGGATGACACCGCCCACAACTTCATCACCAACGTGAGCATCCCCGCTGAGAACCTCCTGCTCGACGTGTACGCCCACCGGTCCTTCGCCGGAACCGAGTCGCTGCAGGCGAGCGTGCACTCGACGCTCGCCCAGCCCCTGAGCTTCGACGAGGCGCAGCAGCAGCAGACGATGCTGCCCATCGATGCCAACCCCGTGCGGGTGGAGGGGCTCACGGAGGTTCCCGAACTGCCGGAGCTGCCGGCCTATCGTCGCATCGTCGAGCGGGGTTTCGAGGAGTTGAACCTCCGCATCGAGGACTTCCGCCTGTTCCGCGTGGCGCTCGCGTACCCGCCTGCGCCATCGGCCGTGCTGGTGCGGTGGAACCTCGTCGACTGAGCGCGAAGCGCGCTTGGATGACCGCGGTGACAGCCGACAGTCCGGTCGGTGGACCAAACACCAAAACGCGTGGGAATCCAAGACGGGGAATCCAAGACGGGGAATCCGAGACGCGGAGTCGAGTCGCGGAGTCACGGGCGCGGGATCACGGACACGCGCCCCACGCCGAGAGCAGCACGGTGATGTCGGCCGCGCCGACGCTGCCGTCGCCGTTCAGATCCGCGGCGCTTGCCGTGCTGCCCCAGTCGCTGAGGAGCGCGGCAATGTCCTGTGCGGCCACCTGGCCGTCGCCGTTGAGGTCGGCGACGCACTGCGCCGGGCGCGGCAGATCGAGCACGAAGCCCTGCACGCCCTGAGGAGTACGCGCGGAGCCGACGATGGTGTAGCCGTCGCCCGAGATCGCCAGCGGCAGGGCCATGCGTACGCCGGTGGGGATGAACACGCCCGCTTCGGCCGCGAGGACTTCCAGCGATTGCAGCGTGCCGTTGATCCACAGGTAGCCCTCGCCACCCGTCGCGGGCGGGAACTGCGTGCGGTAGAACATGAGGATGCGCGAGGCATCGTTGCTGATGCCGGTCGGGTAGCCGCGGAAATTGGGGATGGGTGATACGGGCAGCGGGAGGTAGCCGGTGGTCTCGCTCCAACGCCATGCCAGGTTGCCGTTCGTCGACGCACCGAGGCCGAGGATCCACACGCCGTCGCTGCTCACGACGCCTGCCTCTCCGAGCGGCTGCCCGGACTGGGTGTAGATGTACTTCTCGACGCCATCCTTCCAGTACGCGGCCTGGCGTGCGCCCTGCTGGGTGTCCTGCCAGCCCGCGATCACGGCGCCGTTGCCGCTGCAGGCGTTGGCGCGCGATGGACTGCCGGGCACCAGCGTGCCGAGGTCGACGAGCGCCCCACCCGCGGTGTATCGGAACGCGCGCGCCGCGCAGAGATTGTGCCAGCCAAGGCCGACCATGGTGGTGCCGTCGCCCGACATGCCCCAGCAGCTGGTGGCGGAGAGATCGCAGCTGAAGCCGAAGTTGCCGATGCGCGTGGTCTGGCCCGTGGCGATGTCGTAGAACGCGCCCTCGGTCTTGCCTGTGCCCGGGTTGATCACCGTGTAGCCGATGCGCGCACCGTTGTCGCTGATGTCGGCGCTGCCCGCACCGCCGGCACTTGGCGTGATGCCGCCGATGAGCGTGATCCCCTGCTCCTGCGTCCAGTACCAGAACTGCGAGGTGTTGTAGCCCGCCACCACGCCGCCGTTGGCGGAGACGCCGCTGGGCGTGAGGCCCGCCGCGCCGAGGAGGTGAAAGGAACCCGTGCTGCCACCCGCGATGGCGGGGGCTGCGACAAGCATGGCGATCGTGGCGGTAACGGCGGGCAGTGCGCGGTGGTGCATGGAGGGTCCTTGGAGACGGCCAAATCTACCCCATGCCGCCGCCTCGGCAATGAACTTCACCCCATGGTCTGGAAAACGCGTCTCAGTAGGAGAGGAATCCGAGATGCAGCTGCGCGTGCCCGAGTTGGAGGCCCATCCACTCGTCATGGGTCATGGCGCCGAACGCCGGACTGCGCTGCGTCATGCGCTCGCCGCGGTCGAGCCGGTCGAGCACGCGCTGGAGGCGGGTGCGGCCGTCCGCGAACGAGCAGCCCGCACGCGGCTCCATGTAGGCGGCGCTCTTGGGGATCTTGAATCCGGACGGCAGCGTCTTGCCCGAGGTGAACCTGCGCTTCATGAGCGGTCCGATGAGGCGGATGATGAACGGCACCCGCGCGTCGGGCGGCGGACCGTCGAGCGCGAACTCCCAGGTGAGGGCGATGTGGTCGAGATTCTCGCCCGCGGTCCAGTTGCCGGTGTGCGTGAGCGTGCCCGCACGATGGGCGGCGTCGATGCGCGCGAGCTCCTCCTTGAGGCAGCCGGTGCAGTGAAAGGCGAGGTCGCGACGGGGAGCGTTCTTCGTGTTCACCATGAGGGTTCTCGCTTCGGCGGCAACTGGCGCGACTCGAACGGATCAACGTCCGCAGCAAGCGACGCGGATCAGTTCACCGGATGGGTTGCGCGGCGTATCGACGCGCCGGCACATCGACCGTCGGCTTGGCATTCATCGTGTACCAGGCCTCGGTGGACCAGATTGCCTGGCCCGTGCGGCTGGTCGGTGCGGTGCGCAGATAGACGACATGACCAGGCTTGATCGACGGTGCAACGAGGCGCACCACATCGCCCGCCTTGCCGGGGATCGCGGCGACGACGGGCACGGCTTCCTCGTCGATCTTGGGGCCGCCGTACTGCTTGGTGGCCTCGTAGCGCCACTGGCGCAGCGTGAAGTTCGCAGGGTCGCGCAACCAGGCGTCATCGACCTCGCCGGTGAACCGTACGGTGAGGCCGTCGGGCTCGGCGGTGACGAGCGCGATCTCGAAGACCTCCGTGTCGGTCGGGCGCAGGCGCTGCAGGCCGTAGCGGGTGTCGCGCCAGTTCCAGTTGCCGCCCGAGCCGATCGAGCCGGCGTAGAGGCAGCCGTCGGGACCCTCGATCAGCCGCTGCACACCACCCTCGAGACCGTTGCCGGCGCGATAGGCGCAACCTTGCAGCTCGCCCGCCACCTCCTCGAGCGACACGCGGTTGATGCCGCCGAGCGTGAGCTCGGCGAGCCACATCTGGCCCGCGAACGGGCCCGAGCGAATGACGAGCGGCGTGGTGGGCGAGTTGGCGATCTCGTTCTGCGGCAGCCAGACCGCGGGCGGCGAGGGCGGGCTCTCGGAGTAGAGGCTTGCCGGCGCGCCCTCGGGATAGGCGCGGCACTTGTTGCGGCCGTTGTAGTGGCCGTAGAAGCGCCCCTGCCGCGCATGGTTGAGCTTGCTCGCGGGCATCCAGGCGCCCTGGTTGTCGGTGACGAAGCAATCGCCGCTGGCCGTGACCTCGACGCCGTTCGGCGTGCGGAATCCGCCCGAGATCCACTCGATGTCGCGGGTGCGGGCGTTGATGCGGTACAGCGTGCCGCGGTTGGGCGGATTGGGGCCGTTGAGGCCGGCAGTGTCGCCCTCGACGGCGTCGGAGGTGATGGTGTTGCCGAAGTAGATCGAGGTGGAGAGCGTGCCGTAGATCCAGCCGTCCCGCTCCTTGAGCCCGAAGCTGAAGTGGTGGTAGTTGTCGCCGATCCACGGGCGCGCCCACTCCTCGTGGGTCTCGAACACGCCGTCCTTGTCGAGGTCGCGCACGCGGTCGATGCCGGGGCGGTGCGAGATGTAGATGTCGCCCTCGAACTCGACGATGCCGCAGGGATCGTGGTAGCTGCCGGGGAGCTTGGCGTGGGTCACGGTGGCGGGCGAACCATCGAGCACATTCGACAGGATGAAGAGCGACCCGTTGGTCTCGGTGCGCAGGATGCCGTTGTTCACGGGCTCGAAGTCGCTGACGACAAGGCGGCCGTCGGAGAGGAACGCCATGCCGCCGATCTTGGGCGCGAATCCCTCGGGGCGGAGCGGCTCGATGCGGAATCGCGGATACGCGGCCTCGATGGGCAGGCCATCGCCTGGGCGCTGGTGCTCGCGGCCGTCCTTGTAGACCTTGGCGCCAGGCGCCACGACGCGGGTGACGCCCGCTTCGGTGCGGAAGGCGCTCGCGGGAACGACTTCGAAGCGGCCCTTGCCGGGGAGCTTCCAGTTGAGGATGAGCGCCGCGCCGCCGCCGTTCTCGAACATGTCGATGCGGAACGGATGCAGGCCGCGCGCGAGGTCGATGCCGCCCTCCCTCGGAGTGGGCGCGTGCACACCGTCGTGCACGATCACGCGGGTGCCGTCGATCTCGAGCACGCCGCCATCGTCGCAGCGGAGCTCGAAGGTGTAGAAGCCGGGCTCGGTGATGTCGAGGTAGCCGATCGCCTCGACGGCGAACTGGTCGCGCGGGCCATCCGCTGCGTGGAACGCGGGGCCGACGAGGTCGGCCTCCTCCTTGAAGTCGATGCGGTCCTCGACGCGGTCGATGTTGGGCGTGGCGTCCTCGGCCACGCGCGCCACGCGGTCGAGCTCGCGGCGGATGTCGTAGATGCGGAGGGTGTAGCCCTGCTCGAGAGCGGGTGGTTCGGCCAGCGCAAGCGCGGCGAGGAGTGCCGTGGTCAGCATCGCATCATGCTACCGCAGCGGCCTCGGCCGCGATGTTCAGCCGAGCTTGCCGTCCTTCTTGGCCATCATGGCGAGCATGTCGACGCAGCGACTCGCGTAGCCGTACTCGTTGTCGTACCAGCTCACGATCTTGAAGAAACGGTCGGAGAGCTGGATGCCCGCCTTGGCGTCGAAGATGGAGCTGCGGTTGTCGCTGATGAAGTCGCTCGAGACGACCTCCTCCTCGGTGTAGCCAAGCACGCCCTTGAGCGCGCCTTCGCTGGCCGCCTTCATGGCGGCGTTGATCTCCGCGAGGCTGGTGGCCTTCGCGGGGCGGAAGGTGAGGTCGACGCACGAGACATTGGCCGTGGGCACGCGGAAGCTCATGCCCGTGAGCTTGCCCTTGGTCTCGGGGAGCACGAGCGCGCAGGCCTTCGCCG
>CAIOCH010000116.1 GCA_903856525.1 uncultured bacterium
CCTCCGCCCGAGCCGCAGGCGTCGCCGGCGGCCGTCAAGGCCACCAACCGGCGCCTCGAGCCCATCACCGAACCGTGGACCTTCGGCAAGGCCATCGGCGAGTGCATCGACACCGGCACCCACCGCATCCACTCGACGCTCCGCGACCCCGTGATCCGCGAGCGCATGCAGATCTTCCTGCCCACGGCGCTCGACCACTACCGCGCGGCCATCATCCCGCTGCCCGAGCCCGATGCCCCGATCGACGTCTTCCTCTTCGGCTCCCGCACCGACTGGCTCGCCTACACGCGTGAGCGCCTCCCGCAGGAGGCCCAGATGTACGAGCAGATCGGGCGCGGCGGCTACACCATCGAAGGCGACGCCGTCCTCTACGACATCGGCCGCTGGGACACCTTCACCATCGCCGCCCACGAGGGCTGGCACGCCTACTCGCAGCGCGTGCTTCGCCACTCGCTGCCCGTCTGGCTCGAGGAAGGGATCGCCTGCTTCATGGAGGGCGTGCGCGGAGGCGTCAACGGCGGACCGCCGGTGTTCATGCCCTGGCGCAACTTCGAGCGCTACGGCGAGCTGCGCGAGGTCGTCGCCCGCGACCGCCTCGTTCCGCTCATCGACTTCGTCGAGGGCACCCCGCACGACTACCTCCGCGACAGCCGCCGCACGCTGCTCGCCTACTACGCGCAGGCATGGGCGCTCGTCCACTTCCTCAACGAGGGCGAGGGCGGCCGCTACCGCAAGGGCCTCGAGCGGCTGCTCCAGGATGCCGTCGACGGCCGCGTGGCCAGCACCATCTGGGAGTCCAACAAGGCCGGCACGCGCAACGAGCGCCGCATGGCGATCGGCCGACAGGTCGGCCCCGCGGTCATGCGCGAGTACTTCGACGAGGATCTCGCGCGCCTCTCCGCCGAGTACGAGCGCTTCGTGCGCGAACTCACGCGCCGCGGCAACGGCGAGCGCATCTGGCGCGGCGAGTCGCCGTTCCAGCCTGCGGCGGCGGTGACCCCGTCCGCTGCGCCTGCGCCTGCGCCGGCCGCTTCGGCACCCGTGCAGCCTGCTTCGGCAACCGTGCAGCCCGCTTCGGCGCCCGCCCCGCGGTGACCGTTCTGTACACTCCTCCGCGTGCCCAAGATCATCTCCGGTGACTTCCGTTCGCGCATCCTCCTCACGCCCGAGGGTGAGGATCGCACGCGCCCCATGACCGCGCGCGTCAAGGAGTCCGTGTTCGCCATGCTGCACGGCTGGTTCCAGGGCGCGCGCGTCCTCGACCTCTTCGCAGGCGTTGGCACGGTCGGGCTCGAGTGCGTGTCGCGCGGCGCGAGCGAGGTGGTGATGATCGAGCGCGACCGCGAGGTGTTCCGCTACCTCGAGCACAACATCGCCACGCTCAAGTGCGGCGATCGCGCCATCGCGCTGCAGGCCGACGCGCTTGGTCCCACGGCGCTCGCCCGCAGCCCCAAGCCCGTCGACCTCGTGTTCATGGATCCGCCGTACGCGCTCATGGTCGACCCCGCCACCCGCAAACTGGTGCTGGCGCAGGCCGCGCGCACGCGCCCGCTGTTCGCGCCCAAGGGGTTCCTCGTGCTCCGCACGCCCGTCGATCTCGACGAGGAGGAGCGCCGCATCGCGGGATTCTCTGGTCCCGAGAGCCACCAGTACAAGGACGACATGTGGGTCTACCTCTACATGCCGGACCAGGGCGCAGGCGCCACGGAGCAGTCCGATGCCTGAGATCGGCGGCGGCCTCCCCGCGAGCGTGCGCGAGCGCGCGCGGTTCGAGACCTTCGCGGGGGTGCCTGCGCTCGTCGTCCACCCCGCGTTCGCCTCCGACGGCGGATTCCACGGTGAGAGGGCGCCGATGCTCCTCTGGATGCATGGGCGCACGGCGAACAAGGAACTCGATCCCGGTCGTTTCCTGCGGCTCATGCGCGCGGGGATCGCCACGGTGTCGGTGGATCTTCCCGGTCACGGCGTCCGCGAGGACATGGCGCTGCAGGCACCCGAGCGCACGCTCGAGGTCGTCGAGCGGATGGCGGGGGAGGTCGACGGCATCGTCGAGGCAGCGCTCGCGACGGGCTGGTTCGACGACACGCGCACCGCCATCGGCGGCATGACC